>NZ_JAUBRN010000134.1:0-4168 GCF_036701875.1 Microcoleus sp. MON1_C5
TCTGCCTCTACTAGATAGAATTTGTGCAGATAATTCATTGGAGCATGATGCGCCCAGTTCTGCATTTTTTCTTGATTAGCTTTTACTCTGTCAAGAATACCCTGTTGCTCTGACTGTGGAGTATCATAATACACCGCGAACCTTACTAAAGAATCGTAAAAATGGAAGACAGGAACAACGGGCATTCCTACCATTGCATCTAAATACTTCTCTATTCTAGCAGTATTCTCAATTGCTTCCGAGTAATTTTCCAACCAATAACAAAGTAAAATTTTATTCAAATATATGTATGCAACTCCCACTTTGTCGTTTGCTTGCTCGTACAATGGCAACTTCAGCTCCTCATCGCAGGCTTCACCCTTTAGAAGGAAGGGATTTTCACTTTTTCCGAGCAAGTTTAAGGTAGTCTGCCAATAGGTTTCTATATAATTAAGCGCTGTTTTTTGCTTGATTTTATGAGCAGCATCTCTGTAAGTTCCCATCTCTTTTTCAAGGACAGTCAGTTCTTTGCCGCTAAAGTAAGCGAAATAGGAGTACACCATTAAACCATAGCCTGCATATTCTAAATCTCCCGTCTCCAGTCCGCTAGAGTAAACTGATACTAAAGGCTCTAAGGTTTCTCTCAGATTCTCTTTGCAATGTCGGATAAATAGATTTACTATGAAGGCTGTCTTGGCTTTGATTTCTTGAGCATTTAACTTGGAGACTAGACTTAAAGCTAATTGACCGAACTGATAACCTGAGTCAATATCTCCTAAAACTCCACAAAGAAGAAAACCATAATTGGCATAGGCAAAGGGAGAAACGGAAGCATTGCCATATTGGACGGATAAATCTACTTGTTTGCATACCGTCAAGGGCAACAGTGCAGGAGCAACAATGTATGCAGGAGCAAAGATACTTGATAAAAGTTTCATGGCTGCTAGTTTATACGGATCGCTCATTTGAGGCAAGTCAATTAAATCCTCAATTCGCTTCCCCTTCAAAATTGTCGCTGTTTCCCCTACTGCCTGCCCAATATCTGACGGGTTCGGCTCTTGGGGAAACTCCACCCCTAACAGCTTTAAAACTTGTAGCGCTGTATTAACGGCTTCTAGCACCCTGTTCTGTCCCACGTAAGCTTGAATCTGGACTTCATACACTTTTACTGTGTCCAGTAGCGTTTTAGCGCAGTTTTGCACCCTCTCAACAAATCTCAGCATTACTTCAAAATCACCGCTCAAAAAAGCTGTCTCTGCTGCTTCCTCATGCAGCGCTAATGTTAATTTATACTGATAAGTCCAGCTATCTTCTACTAACAGTCCCAACCCTGCTTGCAAATATTTAAGCGCAGACTCATGGGCTGTAGCTGCTTTGGCTTTTTGACCGGCAATTAAATTGAGTTTAGCAATTTCAGTTCGTTCGGATTGATCGGCAACCCCTTCAATTCCTAGATTCAAATGATCGACGATCGCAAATATGTCTTCCGTTCGCTTCTCTGTCGAGGTATTTTGCCAAAGCAGGCGACCGATTTGTAAGTGAACAGTTTTTTTAGAACTTTCCTCAATCAGAGCATAGGCTGCTTGTTGCACGCGATCGTGCAAAAACTTGTAAGTAGTAATGATTAGATGAGACTGAATAATTTCTTCTTCTGTCGTGCCTAATTCAGAAGTGGCTAAAATTAACCCATCTTGGAGCGCGGACACTAGCTCTTTAAAAGTTTCGGCGGTAGATTTTTGATTGACAATTGACAGAGTGTTTAAGTCAAAACTATTGCCCACACAAGCGGCTAACCGTAAAATCTGTTGAGTTGAGCCTGGCATCTTTCTCAATTTCCCGACCATCAACTCAACCACGTTATCGGTAATACCTACTGCTTCGATTTCTGAAATTTTCCAATCCCAGCTTCTTTGCTGAAAATGGAAATTTAGTAGTTTTTCTTCATAGAGACTTCTGAGAAACTGATTGACAAAAAAAGGATTGCCTTGAGTTTTACCAACGACTAACTCAGCTAGGGGTATGACCGCTCCTCTATCTCTACGCACAGTATCAGCTATCAAATTAGCGATATGTTCGATATCTAAGGGAGTTAAGGTAATTTGGTTAATAGTAACATCTTGCTTTTGCAACCCATCCAGCGTCATTATCAGAGGATGCGTGGGGCTCACTTCGTTATCTCGATAAGCTCCAAGTAGAAATAAATATTTCGTTTCCTCATCTGCCATCATTACTTGCAGCAGTTTCAGAGTAGCGGAATCAGCCCATTGCAAATCATCTAGAAAAATGACTAAGGGATGCTCGACTGAACAAAACACCCGGATAAATTTTTGAAAGACTAAATTAAAACGATTTTGTGCTTCTGTAGCACCTAACTCTTGCACGGGTAGCTGTTTCCCAACGATGAGTTCTACGTCGGGAATGACATCTATAATAATTTGACCGTTATCACCAAAAGCTGCTAAAAGTTTTTCTTTCCAGGCGCCCAGTTGCGTTTCGCTCTCAGTTAATAGTTGTTTGACTAAGGACCCAAAAGCTTTGACAACAGCCACATAAGGAACATTGCGTTGAAATTGGTCGAATTTTCCGGCAATAAAATAGCCGCTTGCCTTAGTAATCGGTTTATAAACTTCTTGCACTAAGGCTGATTTGCCAATGCCAGAGTAACCCGACACTAACATGATTTCTGTTGTGCCATTGCTGACGCGCTCGAATGCTGCTAATAAGGTTTCAATTTCTCGTTTTCTCCCATAAAGTTTTTGGGGAATTTGAAACTTATCTGTAATATCTTTTTGGGCGAGATCAAAATCTGTAATCGTTCCTTTAGCCTTTAGCTGTTCCAGGCATTCTTCTAAATCTACGATGATTCCCCAAGCACTTTGGTATCTTTTTTCAGCAGTTTTTTCTAACAGCTTCATTACTATATCAGAAACGGCTTTAGGAATTTCTATTTCTGCCTTGATTTCATGGGGCGGTACTGCTTGTTTAGCAATATGCCAATGGACTAATTCCATTGCATCGTTATAATCGCATGGCAGTTGCCCCGTTAGCAGTTCGTAAAAAGTGACTCCTAATGAGTAAAAATCCGTGCGGTAGTCGATCGCTCGATTCATTCTGCCTGTTTGTTCCGGCGATATATAGCTGAGAGTGCCTTCTAAAACAGTAGGATTTTTTAGGGTAGGATTCTCACGCGATAAGACAGTAGAAATGCCAAAATCTATGATTTGAACTAGCCCTGTTGTCGAGTTAATAATAATATTGCTGGGGTTGATATCTTTATGAATAATGTTATGTTGATGAAGGTCGCCTAAAGCTCTGGTTATTTTAATACCGGTTGCCAAAAACTCTTCTAAGGTAAGTTTTTGATCGGCCAACCACAGGTTAAATGACTTTCCACCAGAATCCTCGAAAATAATAACTAAACTGTTCTGGTATCTTTCTAAGCTATAGGTTTTAGGTACACTTTCTAGGTTAAGATTGCGTGTTATTTCGTATTCCTGCTTGTATCTGACTAACGAAGCTGGCATCGGATAATCTTGCTTGAGAAATTTGAGAATTACCCGTTGGTTGTCTTGCTTTCTCAATCCTCTGTAAACTAAAGAATTGTTAGTTTCATGTATTTGGTTGGTAATCTCGTAGCCAGCTAAGTTAATCATCTTTGCAGCCTATTTTAATAATAAATACACATTTTTTTAGCCATTATCAATTTGTAAGTAGATTTACCCTCTAATATAAAGACTAGCCTGCACTTTAAACAAAATTTAAATTTCAACTAAAAAAATATTAATTTTTACATTTCTTAAAAAAAATACAAATAAAGATTTATGTTAGGAGGGAGCTCGCTCTACAGTTTCCTCCAAAAGCAGGCAGAACAGAGACCAAGGGCGAGATCCCTTGGTCTTCAGAGGAGATTTGTACGGCTTGTTATAGTTACTAGATCGATCGTCTGATATGCCTAGACCCGCATCTGAGTTAAATCCTTCAGCCCATAGCATTTTTTGAGAGGATTCTTAGTTGAAAAACCGTAAATACTCTTGTCCATTGCTGCTCACCTATTTTTATTACTGAACTTTTGATTTGGGAAACTACAGTTTTGCATCAATTTGTAGGGGTAGCTTAATAATAAATAGGGTGCCGACTCCCACCTCACTTTTACATTCTATTTCACCCAGAAGTTTTTGGGTTACTAAAT
>NZ_JAUBRN010000135.1:0-4164 GCF_036701875.1 Microcoleus sp. MON1_C5
GGAGTTGGTGTCGGCGTCGGCGTACCAGTTGTTGGCGTCGGAGTTGGTGTCGGCGTCGGCGTACCAATTGTTGGCGTTGGAGTCGGTGTTGGCGTCGGCGTACCAATTGTTGGCGTCGGAGTTGGTGTCGGCGTCGGCGTACCAGTTGTTGGTGTAGGAGTTGGTGTCGGCGTCGGCGTACCAGTTGTTGGTGTAGGAGTTGGTGTCGGCGTCGGCGTACCAGTTGTTGGCGTCGGAGTTGGTGTCGGCGTCGGCGTACCAATTGTTGGCGTCGGCGTCGGTGTTGGTGTCGGCGGCGGTGGCGCTACATCGTTGTTATCCGAGATCGCCACTGTCACCCCTGGCACCACAACTAGATTATACTTAGCATCACTGCTACTCACACTGTGAGTGATATTGCCGCTGTGCGCGCCTTCCACAACCGTATCATCAACAGCTTTTACCGTAACGGGTTGAGCGACATTCCAATTATCCGCAGTGAAAGTGATAGGCGCGATCGCTTCAATCTGATTACCTGTTGTGAGAGTAATAGTAACAGGGGCGTAAGGCTGCGATGTTAATTTGAACTCATAACTGCCATTGGCACCCCCTTCAGTAGCAGTTGTGCTCGTAGGTGTAATGCTGACACCTGCTGTTTCGTTGTCGGTAATAGCTACATTTACATCCTGAATTGTTGTGCCGCTATACTTAGTGTCTGTACTGGTAACAGTGTGAGCGATCGTGCCGCTATGCGTGCCTTCGGCTTTGCTGTCGTCGGTAGCGGTGACTGTGACTGTTTTGGCAACAGTCCAATTCGTGCTGTCAAAGATAACAGGCGCGATCGTATTTATTTCACTTCCGGCATTAAAGTTAATGCTAACAGGGGCGATCGGCTGCGAGGTTAATTTGATGTCATAGCTGCCCGCCGCGCCGCCTTCTGTAGCAGTTGTTGCCGTCGGAGTAATAGAAATACCAGCGGTATCATCGTCTTTATTGCTAAGGCTAACATCCGCTGCATCTAGCTTATAATTCGGATCGTCGCTAACAGCAAGCGCTGTGACTATTTTGTAGTCAATATTGCCGTCAGCAATGCTATCGTTAACCCCTGTTACTGTCACCGGCTGCGGTGTATTCCAGTTAGCCGGAGTGAAAGTTATGCTAGCAGGGGAAACAGTTCCCTCGGCAACATTATCCGTGTTCAAACCGATAGTCACATTAGCAGTCGGCTGAGTATTCAGAACCACAGTAAAGTTAGCCTGGGTGCCATCTTCACCAGTAGTTAATCCCGCCGTCGGATTCACCGTAATGCCTGGAGTTTCATTGTCACTGTTGATTACGGTGACATCATCAGGATTGAGATTATTGTAATTAACATCGGTACTCACAGCAGCAGCCGTGACAATATTGTAAACTTGAGGGCCATCAGCTACTAAATCGTCAACGCCCGTCACCGTTATTGTTTGTTCACTGTAGTTAGCGGGAGTGAAAGTTAAGCTATTAGTCGAAACTGTTCCCTCTGCTGGATTGGAACTACTCAAATCGATGGTAACGTTAGCTGTTGGTGCAGCGTTTAATTTGACTGTAAATTCTGCCTTTCCGCCAACTTCTGTTGTTGATATTGCCTTTGGACTGACAGTGATGCCGGCAGTGTCATCATTTTTGATAGTAGCCGTAGCGGTAGCTGTCGCAATAGTCGGTGCGCCACCTGGTGAAACTGAATTTGATAAAGTAATGGCAACAGTTTCATCCGGTTCTATATTGCCATCTCCCAACACATCCAAACTAATAGTTTTAGATGTTTCCCCCGCAGCAAAACTGATTTGACCAGTGGCAGCGGTTGCCCCAGAAGTGCCGCCGATATTGTTGTAATCAGTGCCGTTTGTCGCAGTGCCGGTAATGGCATAATCTACGGTACTCCAAAATTCCGTGCTACCGCTGCGAGTAATAGTAAATGCAGCAGGAGTTTTGCCGGAATTGCCTTCGGTAACGGTGGGATTGTCGGCGACAATTGAATAAGAACTATTCCTGTCCAATATTGCCACTTTTCCTTGACTCGTATCGGCAACACCGCCTTTAATTGTGCCGAACTTGAGAACTAATTGTTCGTTACTATCAAGGATATTGTCAGCTTTAATAGTTACTGCAATATTCTGGGTGAGAGTAGTAGTGCCTGCAGAGAAAGTAAGGGATGTAGTTGAAAGAGTGTAGTCTGCACCTTGAGTAGCAGTGCTGCTGGGATCGATGACAATTGGTACAGTTACATCACTTAAGGGAGTGCCACCGCTGATAGTAACCGGGACATCAATTACTGTGTCGGTCGTGCCTTCATTAACGTTGTAAGTGTTACCTATTTTGGGAGGAACGAAGGATACCGTATTGGGTGTATTCAGCAGCACCGAAACGTTGCCTGAACTGTTATTCGTTACTGCCAAATCCGGGAGAGTGTCAGCGTTAAAGTTGCCTGAAATAATGGAACTTGAACTTGTCCCCGCAGCAAAGTTAATGGGTGCACTAAAACCGCCATTGCCGTTGCCTACTAAAATTGCAGCGCCGCTGGTTCCTGTTACTGCTAAGTCAAGTCTGCCATCTCCGCTAAAGTCTTTCACAACAATCCCGGAAAGCCCTGCCCCCGCGCTAACATTACTGGCCTCGCCAAAGCCGCCTGTGCCATTTCCCAATAGAATTGAGACATTGTTAGAGCTGCCATTAGCTGTGGCCAAGTCGAGGTAAGTGTCTCCGTTAAAGTCTCCAGTGGCGATCGAATTTGGACCTTGCCCAACCCCAAAGTTAGGAGCTGCACCAAATCCGCCCGTGCCATTTCCTAACAGAATTGAGACATTATTAGAGAGGCTGTTGGCAACGGCTAAGTCGGCGAAACTGTCAGCGTTAAAGTTGCCTACAATAACGGAACCAGGAATCGCACCAACATTGAAATTAGTGGCAACCACAAAGCTGCCAGCACCATTTCCCAACAAAATTGAGACGCTACCAGAAGCACCTTGAGGATTAGCGTTTACCACTGCTAAATCGAGGAAAGTGTCGGTGTTAAAGTTCCCGACAGCTATTGAAAGGGGAGTATTACCTACAGTGAAATCATTACCTAAATAGAAGCCACCAGTACCATTTGCTAACAGAATTGAGATATTACTACTATTGACTACTGCTAAGTCGGGGAAATTGTCATTGTTAAACAGTCCCGAGGTGACGTAAAGCGGACTTGAACCTACGGCAAAATTGGTAGCTGTGCCAAAACCCCCTGTGCCATTCCCTAACAAAATTGAAACGTTGTCGTCATTCTGGTTTGTTACTACCAAGTCTGGGAAAGTATCAGCGTTGAAATCCCCTACATTAATACCTCTGGGACCTGACCCTGCGCCCAAATTAGTCGCAGCACCAAAACTATTCAAAACGTACTCGTAACCCGCTAATACTTCGGCTTCAAATACCAGCGGCGTTTCTATTTTCCCGGTTCTGACTTCTAGTTCCCAGTCGCCGCCTTTGGCTACACTTCCGGTGAGGTTTTGGGAAGCTGCAACCGACGCGCCGGTTAACTCACTCAAGCGTTTGACAAATGCTTTACCTGTCTCGCCTGCTGCTACAGAGCACCCGTAGAGGAGGATATTAGGTCGATTTTTGCCCAGTGAGTCGGTTTGTGGCGAAAACCATTGCTGTAGATCATCCCGATCGCACTCTATATCATCTAAACTAAAGCGAACGTCGCCGAGTTGCAAGCTACCGGGAGCACCGTGAGAAACGATATGAATGCTGTCAATATTGGTACGAAGAGCTAAAACTTCAGTAATTTGGTCGATCGCATCCCGGTTCCCATCCAAAACAACTACTTCCGTACCCGGTTTTACCCCGGCCATCAAACTTTGATAATTTTCAACTTTAGAATCAATAAAGGCGATCGTACTTGGTGAAACTTGATTATTTAAATTTGGCATAGTGCACCTACTAATAGCTAAAAAAAGACAAGGATTTCCCTGTTTCGCGACTTGCGTCCGAAACTATTCCTGAAGGTTGTAGTAACCATAACTGTTTTTTGAGAAAATATATATAAAGTTTTCTTTATAAACCCCTATTTAATTAAAGTTTTGATAAAGTTCAGGGCTATTTCATTCTAAACAAGTCTTTGAGGATGTTAAAATTAAAGCCAGCAAGACGTTGAGCTTGAGCCATGTT
>NZ_JAUBRN010000042.1:0-12082 GCF_036701875.1 Microcoleus sp. MON1_C5
GCCGACATAGTAGTTTTTGGATGGGATTGTATGGTCATTCTTGGGTAAGAGGAATAGAAGGTTGTGAAAAAATGATTTAGGAATTAATGGCAATAAGACGGAACAAGCTACCATTTTTTCAGAGGGGTTTGAGGGCTAGGTCCCTGATGATACGGACGTTTTGACGGCGTTGTCACCCCGTGAAGCTATTAATATGACACAAAGAGAGTGCTTTATCTTCAGAATCACACCAAAGATTAACGCCCTGTAATTACTTGAAATAGCCACCCAAAAAGCATCACGCTCAAGAAAATCACGCCTCCGACAATTAACATCAAACCCAAAAGCAGCCCCGCCACAAATAGCCAATCGGCTTTTTTCCCAGGTTCAGGGGAACCTAAATGAGCGTCCAGCAATTCTATATTTTTGACATTAGCTTTCCAAGTAACATCCAACAAGTCTCCGGCAACGGGTACAGTACCGGCAAATGTATCAAACACGATGTTAGCAGCCATTTGTACTAAAGTCTCTCGCGGCACTCCCATTTGAGCGGACTTCAAGACGACATAGCCGGCAAAAATTGAACTGATTAAATCGCCGCCGCCCGGTATCAGTCCTAATATTGGATCGAGTCCAATGCGGTATTTTGTGCCAGGAATCGGAATTGCATTGTCTAGTAAATGGCTGATCCGGCGGATTCGGCGCAAGGATGCAACATGAGATTGGCTGGGAGTATTTGCGGAGGAATTTTGTATAGGAGAACGTGACATTTAATTACTCTCGGTTGCGCTATTACTGCTAGTTGATGAGATTTATTAAAGCATATTCTAGTTTTGTCTATATGCCTCAAGCACGATTTTTAGTAATTTTAGCCGATCGGCTTTTGTTTGTTTTTGAATGAACAGAAACCCGGTTTCTGTTCAAAACCGGGTTTCTTGCTTCTAGCTAGGGGCTTTTAGTTTAGCCTTTTATTTGTTGCCTTCTGTGAAGTCGGCGTCAATCACGTCGTCGCCGCCGCCAGTGGGGCCGCCGTCTCCATAGCCACCAGGGCCGCCAGGGCCGCCAGGGCCATCAGTTGGGCCGCCTGCTTGCTGGTACAGGTTGCTGCTGACAGCGTAGAATGCTTGCTGCAACTCTGTTGTCAAGGTTTTGATCCGATCGTCATCTTCACTGCCGATCGCCTCGCGCAAGTCTTTGAGCAACCCTTCAATCTTAGTTTTGTCAGCAGCGGGAACTTTATCACCCAATTCTGCCAACTGCTTCTCGATTTGATAGGCTTGAGAATCAGCTTGGTTTTTGCGATCGATCCTTTCGCGACGTTCCTTGTCAGCAGAAGCATTCGATTCGGCTTCCTTCACCATGCGCTCGACTTCATTGCTGGGCAAAGTAGAAGCACCAGTAATGCTAATCGATTGCTCCTTACCAGTACCTTTATCCTTAGCAGCTACATTCAAAATACCGTTAGCATCGATATCGAAAGTAACTTCAATTTGAGGTACGCCACGGGGGGCTGGTGGAACTCCATCTAAGCGGAAGGTTCCCAAATCCTTGTTATCATTCGCCATTTCCCGTTCGCCTTGCAAAACGTGAATTTCCACGTTTGTTTGGCCGTCTACAGCAGTCGAGAAAGTTTCCGACTTCTTGGTAGGAATAGTGGTGTTGCGGGGAATGATTTTGGTCATCACGCCACCCAAGGTTTCGACGCCCAGAGACAGCGGGGTAACGTCGAGCAACAGGATGTCTTTGACTTCGCCAGAGAGTACGCCGGCTTGAATTGCTGCACCGACTGCGACCACTTCGTCCGGGTTTACCGTTTGGTTGGGGTCTTTGCCGAGGAGTTTTTTGACCAGTTCTTGCACCGCAGGAATCCGCGTCGAACCACCAACTAAGACGACTTCATTAATTGCCGATTTGTCTAATTTAGCGTCGCGGATCGCGTTTTCTACCGGGATGCGAGAGCGATCGATCAAATCCGAGCACAGTTCTTCAAACTTGCCCCGCGTCAAAGTCGTGTCCAAGTGTTTTGGCCCGTCTTGAGTCGCGGTAATAAACGGCAGGTTGATTTCTGCTTGGGTAACGCTCGAAAGCTCAATCTTGGCTTTTTCTGCTGCTTCCGTCAGGCGTTGCAGTGCTTGTTTGTCTTTGCGGAGGTCAATGCCTTCGGCTCTTTGGAATTCGCTAGCAATGTAATCGACGATTTTTTTGTCGAAGTCGTCACCGCCTAGGTGAGTGTCTCCAGAAGTTGCTAGCACTTCAAATACGCCGTCGCCTACTTCGAGAATAGATACGTCGAAAGTACCGCCACCTAAGTCAAATACGAGGATGGTTTCGTTGCTCTTTTTATCTAACCCGTAAGCTAAAGCTGCTGCTGTAGGTTCGTTAATAATCCGCAGCACTTCTATACCGGCAATTTTTCCCGCGTCTTTCGTAGCTTGGCGCTGGGAGTCGTTGAAGTAAGCGGGAACAGTAATTACCGCTTGGGTAACTGTTTCGCCGAGGTATTTGCTGGCGTCTTCTACGAGTTTGCGGAGAACTTGTGCAGAAATTTCTTCTGGTGCAAATTGCTTGCCGCGGGCGGGACAGTCTAGTTTAAGGCTGTTGCCAACTTTGAGGACTTTGTAGGAAACTTCAGTCGTTTCATGGGCTACTTCATCAACCCGACGCCCGATAAACCGTTTTACTGAGTAAAAGGTGTTTTCGGCGTTCATCACGGCTTGACGCTTGGCGATTTGTCCGACAAGTTGATCGCCATTTTTAGCATATGCTACTACAGAAGGTGTGGTGCGACCCCCTTCGGCGTTGGCTATGACGGTGGGTTTGCCGCCTTCCATAACTGCGACGCAGGAGTTTGTCGTACCTAAGTCAATTCCAACTACTTTTCCCATAGGGGTGTTCCGGCTCCAATCTCTACAAAATTTTGGTGTTTTATCTGTGCGATAGTCTGGTTATTCAGGACTGCGATTTTACCTCGCGGTTTACGGGTAGTGAGTCCTGCTTTAATACAGTCTTCGATAGGGTGCTGATCTCTATACTGCGGGCGGTAGACCTTGCGATGAAGGGGTATTTACCGAACCTCTTGGGGGACGGTTGCATCCGTGAGGCTTGCACCGCTACAGTTGTTGACTGCTTTGCTTTTCTTTACTCTTCCCAATGTACGGTGTGCGATCCATTCGGGTATTGTGGCAAACCGTATACGTTGTGTTGTATTTGCCGTCTTTGTTGTATAAATTTTGTTTGGTTGGTAGGGGCGATCGGTTTTTTGGCTTCAAATCAGGTTTAATATCAATTCTGAAAAGGGACACGGCAATGCCCTGTCCCTATCAGTTTACTTCCAGGCTGTGCCTGGGAAGGAATATATTATTGAGGGAGAGCCTCAAGTCCGCCTGCTGGGAATCTCGGAAAATTCTTGAATTTTCCAGCTTTTAATTGCTATTTTTCACCGATCAGCAGAGCTGCAGGAAAGTAACTCAGAGCTTCACCAATTGCCAACGTACCGTTACTTTCTACCGCCTGATTTGTAATTGCATCTTTCCAAACCGACGGCATTTGCTCGGATAATTTCAAATTAGTATCTTTCCAGACTTGTTTGCCGATCGGCAATTCTTCCGGTTTGACAATTCCCGTGAAAAACCGGGGAGCAATGACAATAACTGTAGTATCTTCAAAGCTTCTGGCAAAGGCAACAACGTTATCTTTAAACGTGCCAACTGCTTGCAGGGGCAGATAATCGCCTGATTGAAAAACTTGCAAGTATTTTTTTCGGGCTTCTAGCACTCTTGTCGTCAAAAATAACTTAATTCTTGCGTCTTCTCGCGTCGCAATCAAATCTTCAACCAGTTGCAAAGTATCCGTCTGAGCTTGCTCTTTAATTTCCCGCAAAACCTCGATTCTGCGGTCAAAATCAACGGGACGGCGGTTATCCGGATCGACGTGGCTTAAATCCCAGAATTCCGTCCCTTGATAAATGTCTGGAACGCCCGGAGCAGCGAGTTTCAGCAGCGTTTGAGATAAAGAATTGAAAATTCCGTAATTAGCTACTTTTTTGCAGAAAGGTATAAATTTGCTGAGAAACTGATTTTGTTCCGAAGGTTCGAGAACACTATCGATAAAGGTCATAAAACCAGCTTCGTAGTCGTTATCCGGTCTCAGCCAAGCCGTATAAACTTTGGCTTCGCGGACGGCTTTAATGGCATAATCTTTCAGGCGATCGACATAATCAGTGTTTTCAATTCCCTCAAAGGGAAAAGTGCCGATCATAGTTTGGTACAAGAAGTATTCGTCGTTAGTACTGGGAACCATTCGATTCACAAAGTTGACTTTCTTAGAAGAGTTTAGCTCTCTCCAAGACTTGACTTGCTGTTCCCATTCATCGGGAATTTCAGACAAAACGTTAATTCGAGCTCGCACATCTTCGCCGCGTTTGGTATCGTGGGTAGCTGTAGCATTCATTTTGTGCGGCCAAGCGACTTGCTGCTTTTTGTTGAACTCGTGAAAATCTACCAGCGACACGCCGAACTGACTGGGGTTTCCTCCCACTTCGTTGAGCGATAAAAGCCGATAGTAGACGTATAAAAGCGTGTCTTCAACGCCTTTGGCCATCAAAGGCCCTGTCAACTGCTGGAGTTTCATTACAAAGTGCCGCCGCTGCTCTTTTTGTTCGGTTGTTAGGGTTTCTTCTTCTTCCAGCAACAGCACCGTTTCGATAAATTTAAGTTCCTTGAGAAGTCGCGGTACTTGTTCTTTCGCGTGAGCGATCGCATATTTTACGTAAGTGCGATCGGACTCTCTCAAACCATCTTGATTGATGTAAGTCCGGTAGACTGGAAAAATCGTCAAAACAGCAGCCAATGCTTTTTCCAAACCGGGACGAGTAAAGTCATTCCCCTGTCTCGATTGACCGGAGATATTCTTCAAAAGTTGAGCTAAATTGTCTACATCTCCCGCCAAGTTTTTCTCAACAATCAGCCCTTTTTTATCTAAAAACAACTGTTCGTAGGGAACGGTCAAGCGAGTAAATCTATGATATATTTCGCTAAATTGCTGTTCGCGATCGCACCGACAAAAAACGCCGTTTACGTAATTCAAAAAGTCGTAGCCGCTAGTTCCCTCAATCGGCCAATATGACGGCAAATCTTCTTCGTGTTCCAGAATCTTTTCAACAGTAATGTAAGTGTCTCCGGTTTTCTCCCGGAGCCGTTTCAAATATTCTGTGGGGTCGTACAGTCCGTCGATGTGGTCGATTCTCAATCCGGTAAACTTTTCCTCATCAACCATGTCAAAGATCAGAGCATGGTTTTTGTGAAAAACTTTAACCTCTTCAACTTTTACCGAAATAAGTTCGTTGACTGTAAAAAACCTTCGGTAGTTAATTTCTTCGGCACCCACTTTCCAGAAAGCCAGACGGTAAAACTGCTCGGAAAGCAAATCGTCTAGCAAATTAAAGCTTTCGGCATTTCCCTTTTCTCCGTTAAAAACTTTGATATTTTCATCGATGAATTCCTGTACAAGGGGATTTTGATTGTAGAGTTCCCAGAGCAGTCCTTTGACAAAAGCTATCTGATCGTATCGGGTTTTACCTTTAGTTTCTGAAGGTGTATTTTTAATCAAATAAAGAATCCCCAAAAACTTGATAAAATCTGGATGGCGTCTGCCTAATTCCCTGGCTAAATGCCCCAAATTATGGCTGATAAATTTAGCATAAGATTCAATTCTTACTGGCAATTGTAAGCTATAATAATTGATGCTCAGCCCATTTTCGCTGTATTTGAGTTGAATCTCGCCATTTTCCAGACACTCTCCATAAAAATTGCCCAGCAGCGGCGCCAGAACTCGACCTCTGAGATGTTCGTAAGCGTGATTCCATTCAATATCGAAGTAATCGAAATAGTCGGAATCCGGCCCGTGTTCCAACACGTCTAACAGCAGCAAGTTTTGAGTGTCGTAAGCCATGTGGTTTGGGACAATATCTTGCAGCCATCCCATGTTCCGTTTCTTGATTTCGTATGTGAGGGCTTCAAAATTTTCTGATGTTCCCAATTCGGGATTGAGCAGATTTGAGTCAACGACATCGTATCCGTGAGAGCTGCCTTTTCTGGCTTTAAATATCGGTGAAGCGTAAACGTCGGTAATTCCTAAATCTTCCAGATAGCTCAGGATTTGTTTGGCGGCTTCAAAGTTAAAACCTGCATGAAATTGAAGCCGGTAAGTGGTTGTGGGAATTCTCATCTTAATTTTACTCCTAATTAATTAGTTGGTCGGGTTTGTTGTTTAAAATTAGAAATAGTAGGTTGAGTGGAGAACGAACCCTCCGTTTCACTCCGCCCAAACCCATCAATTTGAGATTTAAGTGAGATTTGAGATTTTTGCTCCCATCTAAAATCTCAAATCGCCAATCTAAAATCAGTTGTTGGGTTGAGCGGCAGCGAACCCTACGCTTCGCTCCGCCCAACCTACTATTTCTGTATTATTTCGTAGAGTGCGAAACTCTGGGGTTTAACAGTCAACTCTTGCTCTGAATTTATCTTGTCAGGCAAGCTAGAACCTGAACCCATCCATTTTTCATCAGCAGAGTCTAAAATTTTGTTCCAGTTGCCTTGGGGAAGTGCAGCCGTAAAAGCTACCTCTTGCCTGTTGAAGTTTAGAATGCAGAATATCTGGCTGTCATCTGTCCATCGGCGTAGAAATAAGATTTTTTCTGCTTCAATGCTGGACACTTCTAGACTGTTTTTGTCGAGTTTTTTAAGGGCTGGTATTGTCCGCCGCAGTTGAATCAAATGTTGGTGCCATTCCCAAAGGATTTTGTGTTTGCCTTCGGTTTGTTTTTCCCAGTTTAACTTACACTTATTGAAAGTCTCAGGACTCTGGGGGTCATTAAACTCGCCTCGACCTTCAAAGATTTTAAATTCTTGTTGTTTGTCTTTGCGGACAGCTTCAATTAAGTTTTCGTCCGAGTGGGAAATGAAGTAAAAAAACGGTGCTTCTTCTCCATACTCTTCTCCCATAAAAAAGAAGGGAATGTAGGGAGAAATTAAGACTGTGCCGGCTGCAAGTTTCAATCCTTCCAAGTCAACTAATTTGGAGAGTCTGTCTCCCAAAATGCGGTTGCCGATTTGGTCGTGGGTTTGGGCAAACACCAGAAATTTATGACCCGGTTCATCCTTAACAGAATTGCCGTGTTTCCGCTTTCTGTGGGGGGCGTACTGGCCGGAGTAAACAAAGCTTTCTTTAAAGGCTTTTTCTAAGTGTTCGCACTTGCCGAAATCTTGGTAGTATCGGTCGTCTTCTCCAGTGAGCAAGGCGTGCAGTGCGTGGTGGAAATCATCGCACCATTGGGCGTCTAATCCGAAGCCCCCCTGTTCTTTAGGACGTATAGTGCGGACATCATTTAAGTCACTTTCGGCTATTAAGTAAAGTTGCCGTCCTAGTTCTTGGGAAATATCGGCTGTGGCATCGGATAGTTCTTGTAAAAACGGTCTTGCACTTACTTCAAATATTGCTTGAATTGCATCTAATCTCAGGGCGTCGATGTGATAGTCTCGAAACCAGTAAAGGGCGTTTTCAATAAAGTAGTTACGCACGCCGTCGCTGTAGGCGTCGTCAAAGTTGAGGGGGTCTCCCCAAACTGAGCCGTATTTTGATGTAAAGTAAGGGCCGAAGTCACGGAGGTAGTTTCCTTCGGGGCCGAGGTGGTTGAAAACTACATCAAGAATTACTGAAATGCCGTGTTCGTGGCAGGCGTTGACGAGTGTTTTGAAGCCTTCGGGGCCGCCGTAGGAGTTTTGAACGGCGTAGGGATATACGCCGTCATATCCCCAGTTTCGCTCGCCGGGGAATTGGGCTACTGGCATTATTTCGATGGCATTGATTCCCAATTCTTTAAGTTGTTTTAGCTGGGGAATTATTGCTTCAAATGTTCCGGCTTGGGTGAATGTGCCGACGTGCAGTTCGTAAATAATCATTTCGGCTAGCGGCACGCCTTGCCAATTTGTGTCAGTCCAAGTAAAAATATTTTCATCTATTACTTGCGACGGAGCGTGTACGCCTTGGGGTTGATATTTTGAGGCTGGGTCTGGTCGGTCGGTTTTTCCTTCGATTTGGTAGGTGTAAAGGGTTCCTGGTTCGATGTCTGTAGCTGTGGTTTCCCAATAACCTTCTGCGGATTGTTGCATCGGTATCAGGCGTTTTGTTGGGGAAACAATTTGGACTGCTATTTGTTTGATTGTGGGCGCCCAAACGGTAAAT
Organism: Microcoleus sp. MON1_C5; assembly: GCF_036701875.1. Classification (NCBI taxonomy): domain Bacteria; kingdom Bacillati; phylum Cyanobacteriota; class Cyanophyceae; order Oscillatoriales; family Microcoleaceae; genus Microcoleus; species Microcoleus sp. MON1_C5. The sequence goes on from NZ_JAUBRN010000042.1 coordinate 8,221, forward strand.
TTACATTGGTTGTTGCCGAGGTAATTAGCTCCTATCTTCACTTTGAGTTGTTCTCCTTATAAAATAGGTTGGTAGTTCGATCGCCCGATGCGCTATCAAATGCTTGCCCTTAACGTTCAGCGCCTGTTTAGACGGTAATATTACTTAATATCACACACAACTAACTTTAGACAGAGGCATCAAAGGCTAAAATTGTGTACCGGGCAAAATTAGCGGTTGGTTGTGTCTAAATTAGAGCAGGAATCGGCACGGGGGCGATCGCCAAATTAACGGCCTGGAAGCGTTAATATTTCTGATTGATATCATGTCGAAAATCTACCTAAAGGTAGGTCAAAAATCAGCGCGAGTGTGGATTTTATGGTTATGGCTTTTGGACGGGAAATCTGCTGCAATCTCGACTCGGCGGAGTCTCGGGAGTGGTTGGTCACAAACGGGATCGGCGGTTACGCTAGCGGGACGATCGCAAATCTCCTCACCCGCCGCTATCACGGCTTGCTGGTAGCTGCCCTCAAACCCCCCCTGGGACGCACTTTGATGCTCGCCAAGCTGGACGAGACTGCTGTGTATCACGATCGCGCCTATCCGCTTTATACAAACCGCTGGGCCGACGCGGCGATCGAACCCCACGGCTACAACTACATCGAAAGCTTTCACCTCGAAGGCACGACGCCTGTTTGGAGGTTTGCTCTCGCCGAGGCTATCCTGGAAAAGCGGATTTGGATGCAGCAAGGTGCTAACACAACATATATTCAATACCGCTTGCACCGCGCCTCACAACCGATCGCCCTCGCTGTCAAAGCCCTGATCAACTATCGCGACTACCACCACACGACGAGCGTCGGCGACTGGCAGATGAGCCTACAAACCTTGGAAAGCGGGGTTTGCGTGACTGCATTTCCCAAGTCTGCACCCCTGTACCTGCTGACGGATGCCGAACCAGAGGCCAACTTTCGAGTTTCTACGCCTTTATACAAGTGGCATTACGGATTTGACCTAACAGCCGAAAAGCGGCGCGGATTGGACTGCTGCGAGGATCACTTGCACGCGGCGACTTTTCACATGACGATCGCACCGGGAAGTTCTCTGACATTGATAGCCAGCACCGAGAAAAATCCCGAACTCAAAGGCGGTACAGCTTTAGAAGTGCGCCACACTTATGACCAACAACTGCTGCACAACTGGTCAAAAGTGAGCGAATCTCCCGACTGGATCGATCACTTAGTGCTAGCCGCCGACCAATTCATCGTCAGCCGCCCGCTACCGGAGGAACCCGAAGGCAAAACGATCGTCGCCGGATATCCCTGGTTCAGTGACTGGGGACGGGATACGATGATTAGCTTGCCCGGTCTCACAATCTGTACCGGGCGATCGGAAATTGCGCGATCGATTTTGCGGACATTTGCGCGGTATGTCGATCGGGGAATGCTGCCGAACCGCTTCCCGGATGCGGGCGGCGAACCGGAATACAACACCGCAGACGCCACGCTGTGGTACTTTGAGGCAATCCGCGCTTATATCGATGCCACGGGCGACGACGAACTTTTGACCGAACTCTGGCCGGTGTTATGTGAGATTGTTGACTGGCACTTGCAGGGTACTCGGTATAACATCCGCGTCGATCCCGATGACGGTTTAGTCTACGCGGGCGAAACCGGCGTGCAACTGACTTGGATGGACGCGAAAATCGGCGATTGGGTGGTGACGCCTCGGATTGGTAAGCCGATCGAACTCAGCGCGCTTTGGTACAATGCTATACAAGCAATGGCAAGTTTTGCTCGAAAACTCGGCAAGCCTCACAATGAATACCAACAATTGGGCGATCGAACGGCCGCCGGATTCCCTCGCTTCTGGAACGCCTCAACCGGTTACTGTTACGACGTTCTGGACGGCCCCGACGGACACGATAGTTCGCTGCGGCCCAACCAAATATTCGCCGTATCCTTGCCCCTAGACTCGATTCCTCCTCACTCCGCCAACTCCTTGTCAGCGGGGATGCGCCAGGAAACCCGCTATACACCTTTACTGACGCCCATCCAGCAGCGCGGCGTGGTGGATGCCTGCGCTCAACAGCTTCTGACTTCTGTCGGCCTCCGCAGCCTCTCGCCGCAGCACCCGCAATATCGCGGCGCATACGGAGGCGACCAATTGCAGCGCGACAGCGCCTACCACCAAGGCACAGTTTGGGGCTGGCTGATTGGCCCATTTGTCTTGGCGCACTTGCACGTATACAAAAACCCAGCCCAAGCGAGCGAATTCCTGGAACCGATGGCACATCATATAAGGGGCGGCGGAGTTGGCAGTCTGGGCGAAATTTTTGAGGGCGACGCCCCTCACTCGCCTCGGGGCTGCACGGCTCAAGCTTGGACTGTGGCTGAGGTGCTGCGGGCTTGGTTGGCAATTAATACTGTGGGTGTTTAAATTAGTAGTGTTATCAATCATTTGGTAATATCGCAAATTCAAGCCCTCAAGAGAATCTCTCTTTCTCTGTCTGTTCTCTTTCTCAGCGTCAAGAGCACCTCTGCGGTTCGTTTAAAAAAAGAGTTCACCAATCTGCCTATCATTGCTATAAACTAGGTGGGTTATTCGGCAACGAAATCAAGACAACTACTAATTAAATAGGAGATTTATGGCATTATTATTAGCGGGCGATATTGGCGGAACTAAGACAATTTTGCGGTTAGTGGAAAGGACTGTTAACGGTGAAATGAACGCTCTTTACGAGTTTCGCTATCCGAGCGGGGAGTTTCCCGATTTAGTGCCGATGGTGCAGCAGTTTTTGAGGGAAGCTGCTATGAAATTGGATTTTACGCCCTTGCCTGAAAAAGCTTGTTTTGCGATCGCGGGCCCGGTGGTTAACAACACTGCAAAACTGACTAATTTGCCTTGGATGCTGGATGCGAAGCGTCTGGAACAGGAATTAGGAATATCACACGTTAGTTTAATTAATGATTTTGTCGCGGTTGGCTACGGCGTGTGGGCTTTGGACGATCGAGATTTGCACACTTTGCAAGTTGGAAAACCCCGCCCATACGACCCAATTGCTGTGATTGGTGCAGGTACTGGTTTGGGAAATTGTTTTGGAATTCCCGAGGCAAATGGCATCAGGGTTTTTTCTTCGGAAGGGGGGCACGGTGACTTTGCTCCTCGTTCGGAGTTGGAGTTTCAATTGCTGAAATATTTGTTAGCAAAACACGACATTTCCCGAATATCGATCGAGCGTGTGGTTTCGGGACAAGGGATTGTTTCAATTTACCAGTTTTTGCGGGACAAAAAGTTTGCTCCTGAATCGCCGGAGATAGGGGAAGTTATCAAAAAATGGGAGTCAGAAATCGGTAAAAGCGAGAAGAGTGTCGATCCGGGGGCGACAATTGCACAGGCGGCACTCAAAAAGTGCGATCGGCTTTCGGAACAAACAATGCAAATGTTTGTAGAAGCTTACGGTGCGGTGGCCGGAAATCTGGCTCTGACACTGTTACCTTACGGCGGTTTGTACGTAGCTGGCGGCATCGCTGCTAAAATTTTGCCGCTGATTCAAGAAGGGGGTTTTATGCGAGCTTTTACGCACAAAGGCCGGATGGATTCGCTGTTAGAAATGATGCCGGTTCGATTGGTTTTGAATCCCAATGTAGGGTTAATTGGAGCGGCTGTTTGTGCGGCCGGTCTTTAGGATAATTTTAAATAGTTTGGGCGGGCTAGATGCCCACCCCACAATAATTTTTGTGGCACAGGCATCTTGCCTGTGCAAATATTTGGGGCGGGCTAGATGCCCACCCCACAATAATTTTTGTGGCACAGGCATCTTGCCTGTGCAAATATTTGGGGCGGGCAAGATGCCCACCCCACAAGGATTTTTGTGGCACAG
>NZ_JAUBRN010000042.1:12182-38142 GCF_036701875.1 Microcoleus sp. MON1_C5
GCATCTTGCCTGTGAAATCCTTGTGGCACAGGCATCTTGCCTGTGAAATCCTTGTGGCACAGGCATCTTGCCTGTGAAATCCTTGTGGCACAGGCATCTTGCCTGTGACTGAAGCTTGGGCGGGCAAGATGCCCACCCCACAAGAAATCCAGAAAAAGCTAAACTTCAGATATTTGCCAGAAAAAAGGATATTCCTCTGGAGTCACTGAAAGACCAGCTTTGACAGGATTTTGCCTAATATATTCCCAAAAAACCTGAAATTCTCGTTCATCTCGGACAATGTGGTCATGTCTCTCATCCTGCCAGACAGTACCAATATGCTTCATCACCTGGGGAATTTGCTTAGAACTGTAGCTTTTCATACTGTGCAGAATGCTGCTGAGCGACCAGAATTTATTATCCGACTTTGCTAAAGGCTGCATTAGCATATGCACATGATCGGGCATTACAACTAAGCAAAATATTTGATACCTTTGCCTATCAAAAAACTTGCAAGCATTTAGGACAACTTGTCTGGCTGCCGGAGTTAATTCAAGCTTTTCCCAAGTATTAAAAGTGATGAAATAGACCGCTCCTTCTAACTCCCAATGAGGTAAGTTTCTGTAAGTAACTTTTAATTGAGCCTCTCTGAGTTTAAGCGGCCGACTAAAAGCCTGTCCCAGAAAAAGCTGATATTGACCTGTGGGGTGGGCATCTTCCCCGCCCAAATCCTGATTGCTTCCCTGACTCAAATTTTCGCGAATCATATTACTAAGCAAAACCACAACTTAATCTAAAATAGCCTTCATCAGGCAAGATGCCCATACCCTTACAGCTCATTTTCCTAAAGTCTTTAAATTTTTGTGGGGTGGGCATCTTGCCTGCCCCAAATATGCCGCTTAAATTGCCACAGCTTACCTCATCTTCAAAATCTTCTGGGCTGCACTTTCAGATACCGGCATCACCGATAACCGATTGCCTTTCCTCACCAGCAAAATCTCATCAGCGCTAAACTTTTCTTTCAGTTCATCCAAAGATATTAATTTAGCAAACTCCTCAAGAAACTCCACTTTCACAGTTTGCCAGCGAGGGGCATTTAACTGCGATTTAGGATCATAATATTCGCTATTTATATCGAACTGAGTCGGGTCAGCCAGCCCAGTTTCAACGACGCGCATTAAGCCGACAATTCCCGGTGTTTGAGTATTAGAATGGTAAAAAAATACTAAATCTCCCCGACTCATTTCTCGCATAAAATTGCGCGCTTGATAGTTGCGAACGCCATCCCAAATCGAAGTGCAATCGTGCTTCAAATCCGCAATACTATAAACATCCGGTTCCGACTTCATTAGCCAATAATTCATACAATCTATTCGGTTGGGTTAGCCAAATATTCTTGAATATTATCTAAACACTGCTGCATAGCTTTTTGCATAAAAACCTGAATTAGCAACAACCCAAGCGGATAGAATACCGGAGAAGTCAGCATAAAATAAAACTCCCAATCAATCCGAGTTCCCTTTGCTGTAGCAGTGAAATTCCAATCTCCGCCACCAGACTCAATAAGTAGAGAAATCGGAAACTTAAACCCTCTAACCAGTCGGTAGGTTTGTCTTTCTGGCTTTTTGAAAGTAATGATTTCTTCATCAATCACCGAAGTGTCGGAATTTTCTATCCGCCGCACGCCGCCTTCACGCATCTCTCCACCATCTGCCATCTCAGCTTTAATAATTGCTGGAATTGGGCCATATCCGCGAAAGACTTTGGGCAGATTGGACAGGGAGGTAACAAAATCAAAGACTACTTCAGGCGATGCAGCGATTTCTACTAATGCGTTGGTTTTAACTAACATTTATTCCTCCCCCCATCTGATTTGATAATGAACTGTGAGTTAAAAGTCCGTAATGTTAATTATAAAATATCCTTCCGCTTCTGCAACCACAGAGTCAACATCAAATAAACGAAAATATGCACGCACAAAATACCCCAGTTTAAACCCAAATTCTCCCAGGTTGGATCGTAAACAGGAGTAGGCTCAAACGGCTGAGGAAGCGTACTCCCATCCGGTAATGTAGTAGGCGCGGGAACCATCCCATTCACATTAACTAAAGAGCCGTAAGCACCCACAGACCAGCGGCTTAACATCAGCCAAGAAAACTTGCTCGCCGCGCCTTCCATCTTAAACAAAACTCCCGAAAAAATAATCTGAGGCAGCAATAATAAAGGCAAAGCGCTATTAGCTTGAGAGCTATTTTTAACAATCGCGGAAACGACTAATCCGAGACTTATGCAGCTCATCAAAGTTAGGAATGTGGTAATAGTTGCCCCCATCGCCCAGGAAATTAAACTCGGTTCGGGGGATTTAAAAGCAATCAGAATAACTCCTACCATTAACAGTGTTTGCACTACTGCCAAACCAGAAAGTATAAAAATTTTTGAACCTAAATAAGCAAACAATCCTAAATTGACCAAACGTTCTCGCAAATAAATAGCAGATTCTTTGACAATTTCTTGCAGAGAAGTTGCCAGTCCCACCCAAATAGCCGCGCAGGTAAATACAAACAAAACTCTGAGCGCCAAAGGTGCTAAAGTTGCTTCGGGTGCGCCAATTAATGGGTCTTTATCTCTGACGGCTAGCCGCAGTAAACTAATGCCTATCGGCGCTGTTAAAAGAGCTAAACTCAAGTTAACTAAGTCGCGGGAGACGAGTTGAAAATATCGCTGAGCAAGCAAAACGAGTTGTTTTACAAAAGATTGAGATTTTGGTACAGAAGGTGCAGAAGGTATTTTTGCATTAGCGTTTCCTGTGCTGAAGTGGTTGACAATATAGCGCTGATAGTAGGGAGATTTATTAAACTTTTCTGCCCAGCTTTGAACGTTGATTTCTCCTGTTTCTAATTCGTTGTAAATGTCGGCAAAATCGCCTGTTTTGACATCGAAAAAATCGAGCGCTTCCCTGGGCGGGCCGAAGTAACAAAGGCGTCCGCCGCGACCCATAAAAACAATACGATCGCACATCGTGATATTTGCCGTCGCGTGAGTCACCAGAATCACCGTCCGGCCTTGATTTGCCAACTTTCGCAGCAGTTGCATCATCTTCTTATCCAAACCCGGATCGAGTCCTGAAGTCGGTTCGTCTAAAAAGAAAAGTTTCGGGTCTGCTAACAGTTCAACTCCGATGCTGACCCGCTTTCGCTGTCCGCCGCTAAGCTGTTTTACCAAAGCCTTGCGACGGTGAGTCATTTCAATATCTTCTAAAGTTTTTGCGACTACCTGCTTGACATCTGTATCGGGAGGTAAGCGCAATTTAGCTGCATAACTCAAGACTTCTTCTACTGTCAAATCTGCGTGCACAATATCATCTTGAGGCACGTAACCGATTTGATTGCGGTAAATATTGAAGTTTTGGCGCAGGTTGTCACCGTTGAGAAACACAGCGCCGTTAGTAGTTTTTTCGATGCCTAAAAGCGTCCGCATTAAAGTAGATTTACCCGCACCGCTACCGCCGACTAAAGCCACAAACTGCCCCGGTTCGATCGCCAAAGTGATGTTATCCAAACGCTTGGGAATCACCAGACTGTCAGCATCCAAACGAATTTGATGGCCCGAGTCTTGCATCTGCAACTCACCGCTGCGGTAAGTTAGAGTAAACGGGCCGATCCGAATTGCATCTCCCTCGGACAACTGTACAGAATTTGTCACTCGCTGACCGTTAACAAAAACCCCGTTAACGCTGTGGTCTCGCAAAATATAATTACCGCGACTGTCTTGGTCGATTGTCACATGGCGTCTAGAAACAAGCGGCGCATCTAATTGCAGCGAAGCGTTTGGATCGCGCCCCAACAAAACCGACCGATTCTTAAGAAGAATTGACTGCTTGCTAGGGACAGAAACCTGATTCGCCAGCGGATTAAAATAACTCAGCAAAACTTGATTTTGAGGATCGAGACCGATTTTAATTTCTGTGCCGTTTTTCAAACAATAACCGTCATTGGGAGTGATGCGAGTGCGATCGACAAATAAGCCATTAGTGCTAGGCCGCTGCCCGTCACCGTCGTAAATCCAGTAATTATCCCCCATTTGGCGCAAAACAGCGTGAACGCCCGAAACTGCCCGCCAGGGTTCGGGAATGGCTAAATCAGCACGAGTGCGATCGCGCCCCAATACGTGCTGCTGCTGTTTTAACTCTAACTGTAAAATTTCCCCTTGATTGCTTAATACTATATAAGGTCGATCGCTTAAAGCAGTCAGTTGTCCTATATTGCCTGTCATACTTCAATCGCGGTTTTGGCACTCACTTTCGCCAGCATATCAAAAGTAGGACAACAATACACTTATATTAAGCAAGTCTACTTAGCAACAACCGACAAACTGCGAAGCCGATTAATTGCCGCCGCCAATTCAAACCGTCGAAACATGGCAAAATCCCCTTCAGGAAAAGGCGATAAAATATCCATCCCCTGCGCGTCAATATCTGCCATCACCAAATCTATAATTTCCGACAAAGTGCGTTTCCCGTCCATGTATTGCTGCTTAGCATAAACCATTGCCGCAGCGATCGCCCTTAACTGTCCGCTGTCCACAATTTGCTCAACAGCACCCAAATCAATCTCCTCAGTTCCGAAAGCCAATTCATCAGCATCCCGCACCTTCACCCGCACATCTCGCCGTCCCCGACTCGGATCTAAACTAGCAGGAATCGGCACTCTTTGAGTAATCTCACCAAAATTTTCTCCCCCTTCAGCAGCGCGGCTAATCGAGTAATTTTTAGCAATCTCTTTAGCTTTTTCCGTCACATTATATGCTTGAAAATTCTCCATTGCCATCACAGTATCCGCCAAATCAAAATAATCGCCACTTCCCCCCATGACTAAAATAGTCGATACGCCATAATCCACATACAATTGTTTAACTTTATCAATAAACGGCGTAATCGGTTCCTTATCCTTAGCGATGAGTTCCTGCATTCGGCGATCGCGAATCATAAAATTCGTCGCCGCCGTATCCTCATCAACTAATAAAACAGGCACTAAATCCCCTTCTGAAATAGCAACTAATTGCGTCTCTAAAACCAAAGACTGAGCTTCTTCCTTCTTCCCTCTTCCTTCTTCCTTCTTCCCTCTTCCTTCTTCCTTCTTCTTTTTCCCCACTTCCAAAGCCTCAATAATATTAGCAGCTTGCGACGTGCTACCGCTCGCATTTTCAGTATAAAATTGTGAAGTATCTCTACCTTGTGGCAAGTGGTTAATAAAAGGCGAAATATCAACTCCCGCCACACTTCTCCCATCTTCCGCCCTAATTTTAACCGCCGCCGGATTAGCCACCACAAATTCCCTACCATCTCCAGGAATTCGGTTGTAAACTCCCAACTCAATCGCCCTGAGTAAAGTTGATTTGCCGTGATAGCCCCCGCCAACAATCAAAGTAATGCCAGCGGGAATACCCATACCGGAAATCCAACCGCGATTCGGACAATTCAACTCAACTTTTAACGACGGCGGCGACTGAAAAGCCACAGCATTATTTAACAAAGGCCTGTTGTCAACACCACTGCGGCGGGGTAAAATAGAACCATCAGCAACAAACGCAACTAATCCGTTTTCAGCTAACTGCTGCCGCAGCCAGTCAGCATCTTCTACAGTTTCAACGTGACGGCGACATTCCGCAGCATTTAAGTGAGAATATTTGAGAGAATTGCTGACAATTTCCGGGATATCTTCGCACAGCATTTCAGCAGCTTGTCGCCCTAAAATACTGCGCCCGCCCGCTGGAAGTCCGACGGCAAATCGCAGTTCAACTCCTCCTAAATCTCCGATATCTGATCTAGGTGAGGAAATGATAAATGCGGAAGTTCGCTCTAAAACTTCTTGTCCCAACCGAGTCACTGCAATCATACCGCTTTTCCCAGTGCCACGTTTGCTGCTGATGCTGTGTGCTGCTTTGTCAAACTGGCGAGTTAGGTAATCTCGCAAGGCTATTTCTCGACTGCGAGAGTTGAAAAGTTCGCGGGGAATTTGAGCCATGTTTGGCGGAACTCTGACTCTAAATTTACTGGGAGAAGCAAACGGATCTCCCTGCACGTAATCAATAATTAATGTGAATTCACAAAAGTCGTAATTACCTTGAATGTCTTTGTAGGCTTTGTAGCCTCGATTGTCTAGTTGCAGTAAATGCCGTTGCAGGGTTTCTTTGTTAGTCATTAGTCATTAGTCATTAGTTGGCAGTTGGCAGTTGGCAGTATCAATAACAGTCATCATGCCCAATGCCCCATGCCCGATGCCCCATCCGCAATTCCCAATTCCCCATGCTCAATTCCCAATTACTAATTACCTAAGTCCAATAATTTAGCCACGGCATTAACAACAATTTGAGCAGAACCGACGAAAAAAGGTCGATCGATAGTTGCTAATGTATCGCTAGATTGGTGATAGTGGGGCGATCGCAAATTTGCAGTATCCGTCACCAACACAGCACCAATTCCTTTATACCAGAAAGGCGCGTGGTCGCTCCGCAAAACATCGGGAGTCAGCAACCCTTTCAGGGGAACCGGCAGCGCCACCACAGGCGGCAAATCGGCTTTTCCAGACTCCGCAAAACTTTTCAATAGCAGCGGATGTTCCGCATCCCCAATCACAGCGATAAACTCGCCTTTGTCGGGAGAAGTTACCCCCGATGCTTCTAGAAAAGGTTGCGCTGTCAATCCTTCGGGATATTGCTGGCATCCGGGCGTGCGGCAGGCATAACCTACCATATCTAGGACGATCGCTCCCTGCAAATTTTTTAACCGCGCGTCGCTACCTGTAAAGGCTAAACTGCCTAAAAGTCCGAGTTCTTCCCTGTCGAAAAATGCTACTTGCAATGTCCGAGGCGTGGGGCGAGAACCCAGCAATCTTGCTACTTCTAAAACTACTGCAACTCCCGTCGCATTGTCGTCAGCGCCCGGGGAGTTTGGTACAGTATCGTAGTGTGCTGCGACTAAAATTGCACCGGCGTTTGAGTCAGTACCTTTTCTCTCAGCGAAGACATTGATTCCGCGATCGAACGGCTGCAACTCTGCGGAAAATCCTAATGTTTGCAATTGCTGGGAAATGTAGTCTCTCGTAAAAGAGCGAGATTGTTCTCCATCCCGTTCTCCTGCTAAACTATCGACGTGTTTCCACAAGCGCGACGGGTCAATTTTGGGCTGAAAAAAAGTATTTTTTTCAGCAGGAAGCGGTAAGGGAGACGGCTTTTGGGAAGTGTGGATATTGCGATCGATCCCTAATTCGGGTACACCCGACAACCGCTGCCACGAGTCAGAACGCCAACCCACAGCCGCCACCGCAACTAGAATAAATAGCGCTATCCAAATCAATTTTTTCATCAGTAAGTCTATTTGAGATTTTAGACAGGGCTTACGCACTCCTCCCTCTCATCAACCGTTTTTTTGAGCAGGAGAGAGGACTGCAACGAAGTCTTTTCGTACAAGCCGGTTTATCTGTCTAGGAGTGTTAGATTTTAGATTTTATCTTAATACCCGAGTTCAAAATAAACCTGTTTCCAAAAATGAAACTCAAAACTCTTAATATTAGCTGTGGATGAGGCAGTTTTGTGCTTTTTTTTACCTACTAATAAACCAGGTAAAATTATTTGAATGTCGCCGTCAAAGGTTTCTTGCTTATTCGAGTATTCGACGGCGACATTCACCTTAATAATTTACCTTTAACCTTCACAACTCAAAACTACTTTTTTTCCCACTCAATCTCCTTATTCTCCAAAATCAAGCCACTGCTGCTGGGAAAAGCATAAGGAATAGTTTTTGCCGAAAATTCAACTATTTGAGTTGGTTGTTGAAACCACTCGGAATAACTCGGGTTGAGTTGGTCGTACAGTGCTTTCAAAGCTTGGATTTCTGTCTCTAGCTGCGCTGCTGCTTGATTGATTCTGCGAGCTTGTGCTTGCAAGCGTTTTTCCCCGGTTTGAACGTTGTTTTCTACTTCTTGCCAGTGCTGTCCGGCAACCAATTTTTCTAGTTCACCTTGTTTGTAATTGAGTAAAGCCTGTTTTTGTTCCAGTTGCTTTTCAATATTTTTAGTCTCTCGGTCAATTTCCTGGACTTGCTGCAACCACTGCTCCCCAAAAGCAGCAGTTTGCTGGTGGAACTCAGCAATGGCTTCAGGAGTATTATTTTTGGGAAAACTGACTGCCACTCGGCACTCAGAGCGCTGTACGCCAAGTTTTTCCCGCGACTCTTGCAGGGTGGCAACTTCTGCTTGCAGCGCGCGGACTTCTTTTTGGAGTTCTGGGATGGTCTGACTCATGGGTTCAATTAGTGGACCTCTGCATCGATTTTAAGCTAATTGTTTATTTTTCTAACAAATCCCGGTCGCCTCTTTGCGGGAATTATCTAATTTTAGCGCGCTCTCACCCGGTGTCTAGGCAGAATGACGGATAATTTGTGGCACAATGGCTGATGACATATTTTAAATTAAGATTAAAATTATAATTATAATTAGTTATAAAGCTAAATTATTAGCTTAGGAGAATTTTATTTACAAATCCACCTAAATTAATGTTAGCTGGGTTTTCCTAGGATAAAGCAAGTTCTGCTAAAATTTTTAACATTTCTGCTTGCCAGGAAGAATTTATTTAAAATTAGGGAAGAGACAAATGAAAAGAATTTTTCAATTAGTATTGAAATATTTAACGGTGGCTATTTTTCCTGTGGAATGTGGCATTAATCCAAAAAAATTACAGGCAAGTGTAGGGGATGGATCTGGCAGTCGCCCTGTACAAAGAATTTTGGTTGCGTCTCAGAAACATAGCTATTTGCGATCGGCATCTCACCCCCTTAGCTCTGCAAGCGCCGCATTATTTTTGGATAAATTATCCCAAATGGAGTCCGTAAAATTACCGACCTACCATTATATACATTTTCAGGAAACTTCAAAAAAAAACCTAATATTAGGTTAAGACTAATTTCTTATTATCGGGTTTTTATTTCTTTATTAATCTCATTATTGATCGGGGTAAAACAGTAAATAGCTTATCCAAGACGATGAGGTTAATCAAGGCGCAGTCTGAAACAGAGAATGACAAGCTACCAAAAGGAGAAAAAGTGTTGCATCCAAAAAAAGAACAGGATATCTGGGATACTATTGCCCAAATGACCCAAGATTTGCAGCAAACTGCCGAATATGCCCTGGATATTTGCGAGGAAATGAACGTCTCAATAATTGCGACTACCCCGGGCGGTCATATCCTGTCGTTAAACCAAGCTACCTGTCAAATTTTGGGATACTCTAAAAAAGAGTTGTTAGGGAAACCAATAGACGAACTTTTTAAGAAAACTGAATTACCACCACCCGAGTTAGACTTAGCCAGTTTAGCAGCCGAAGGTTCTGTCCGCAACGTCGAAAAAGTCTACCTTTCTAAACAGCGAAAAAAAATAATTGTACTGCTTTCTATTTCAATTATTCGCGACGGTCAAGGCAAGGTCAGCGGCAAGTTATACATAGCACAAGATATTACTGATAGCAAGCGGGCTGAAATAAATTTGCGGCGCAGTGAAAAAAAGTTTCGGCAACTGATAGAAACTGTGAATGCTGTGGCATTTATCTATCACCGCCGACAGTTGCGCTATGTCAATGCTCAGACAGAAGCTCTGACAGGATATACTCGCGAAGAATTGCTAGCATTGGATTTATACGACTTAATCCATCGAGATTTTCTAGAAATAGTTAAAGAATGGGGTAAATCCAGCCACGCGCGCTCAAGTGCCGGCTCAAAATATGAAATAATAATTCTCACGAAAACCGGAGAAATGCGCTGGATTGAAGCAACTGTAGATATTATTAAATTTGAGAGAAAAGCGTCAATATTAATCACAGCTTTTGACATCAGCGAGCGCAAATTAGCAGAGTTAGAACTAGAAACATCTCTTTCGTTGCTTCAAGCAACCATTGAATCTACTGCTGACGGTATTCTGGCGGTTGACAGTACAGGAAAAGTTCTTACCTTTAACCGCAAGTTTGCCGAAATGTGGCAGTTGCCGGCTTTCCTGCTGGATTCGAGAGATAACAATCTAATTTGGGGGTTTGGAATCAACCAGTTAAAATACCCGGAAATATTTCTCAACCGCGCTAAAGAATTGTCCGATCGCCCCGCAGCAGAAAGTTACGATATCATAGAGTTTACAGATGGCAGAATCTTGGAGCGCTACTCGCTGCCACAGCGCACCGGAGGCAAAATTACTGGTCGGGTATTCAGCTTTCGGGATGTAACGGAACGGGTGCAATCCGAAGAAAAACTACGCAAAAGCGAAGAACGCTTTCATTTGCTGACGCGGGCGACAAATGATGCCGTATGGGATTTTGATTTATTAAAAAATGAGTATTGGTTAAGCGAAGAATTTGAAAAAGTTTTTGGATACAAACTCAATGAAACTCAGACGATAGGATTAGAATCTTGGTGGCTAAATATTCATCCTGAAGAACGGGAAAGAGTGATGTTAAGCTTCAACGAAGCAATGAATTCAAACGCTCAATGTTGGTCGGAAGAATACAGCTTTCACCGTGCAGATGGGGGATATATTTTTGTGCTAGATCGCGGCTATATCATCCGTAATGAAAGTGGCAAAGCAGTAAGGGCGATCGGCACTATGATGGACATCACTCAGCGCAAGCAAGCTGAAGAAATTATTCGCTATCAAGCTGTTTATGACCAACTCACAGGTTTACCGAACCGGATACTTTTTAACGAGCGGCTGCTGGCGTCATTAAGAGAAGCTAAAAAAACAAAAAAAATGCTAGCAGTGATGTTTTTAGACTTGGACAGGTTCAAAAAGATTAATGATACACTAGGTCACGCTGCGGGCGATCGCCTGTTAGAAGGTTTTGCCGGACGCATCAGCGACAGTTTGCGATCGACTGATACGGTAGCCCGCTGGGGAGGCGACGAATTTACCATACTGCTTCCCGAGATCAATTGCTTAGAAGATGCAGTTAAAACAGCTCAAAGAATATTCAACAATTTAAAGCCACCATTTAAACTAGAAGGACAACCGTTTCACGTCAGCAGCAGCATCGGCATTGCCCTTTATCCCGATGACGGTGAAGATGCCGAAACTTTAGTCAAAAATGCCGATGCTGCCTTGTACCGCGCTAAAGAAATGGGAAGAAATAACTATCAGTTATATACTTCAACGATTAATCCCCAAGACAGCCAGTTACTAACTATAGAACACAGGCTGCACGAGGCTTTAGAACAGGGAGAATTTGAGGTTTTCTACCAGCCAAAAGTCAACATTACTACTTGGAAAATTCAGGGCATGGAAGCCCTGCTGCGCTGGCAACATCCACAATTAGGTTTAGTTACTCCCGCTACATTTATTCCGATCGCCGAAGAGAACGGGCTCATTGTAGCTATTGGGGAATGGGTGCTGCAAACAGCCTGCACTCAAAATAAAGCTTGGCAGGATGCTTTGCAGCCAGATTTGCGGGTAGCAGTCAACGTTTCGGCTCGGCAGTTCCAGCAATTTAATTTATTAGAAATGGTAGCGAAATGCTTGGAAAAAAGCGGTTTAGCACCCAAGTATTTAGAGTTAGAAATTACCGAGACTACAGCCATGCAAGATTTGGATTATACCACAAAAGTTCTCAGGGAGTTGCAGAACATGGGAGTGCAGATTGTGCTGGACGATTTCGGCACGGGTTATTGTTCTCTAAATTATCTCAAAAAGTTTCCCTTGAATATCTTAAAAATAGATAAATCCTTTGTCAGCGGACTGACGACCGATCCGTGCGAACGGGCGATCGCCAAGGCTGTAGCGACGCTGGGGCGAGATTTGAACTTGAGCGTAGTAGCCGAAGGAGTAGAAACTAAAGAGCAGTTGGAGTGTTTGCGCGAACTCCACTGTCAAGAAATTCAGGGTTATTATTTCAGCCCTGCCCTCTCGGCTGGCGATGCTAGCAAACTGTTGGTAAATTCTCAGTTGAGTAAAGTGAAAATTGCTTAATTAGTCATTAGTTATTAGTTATGGTTCTTGACCGCGAATCTTAGTCTCGCGACTTATTTTCCTCCGCTACACCCCCAACATCATCACTGCTAAAGCGCTGCGGCGGGCCTAAGTTGTCGGGCAATTCGTTAAGATTCTTGCCCCAAGGGTGATACAGCGCTTTAACTTGAGAAATTTTCAGCTCACGGGCATCAAGTCCTAAATCCCGCCACCGCAGTTAAAAGCTTAGCTAGGTTAGGGACACGGCACGGCTTCGTGTGCTTAATGATGGTCATCGCGATCGCCCCCGCTTGTTAAAACTTAAAATAGTGTGCAGAATAACCCACTTGCGGCTAAAGACAGAGGAAAATATCGCTACTCCAACATAAAGGCTTTGTCTATGCAGCCGATTCGCACATTTAACGTTTCCCCCTCGCTACCGACAATTCTCGAACCCCTACGCAAGCTTGCCTACAACTTGCACTGGGATTGGAATGTTGATACTAAAGACCTTTTCCGCCGCCTCGATCGAGACCTGTGGGACTCCAGCAACCAAAACCCGGTGCTGATGCTCGGAACCATATCTCAAGAGCGACTGCAAGAAATGGCAGAAGACGAAGGCTTCATTGCCCAAATGAACCGAGCAGCCCAGCAGTTAGACGATTATCTCAAAAATCGCGCCTGGTACCGCAAACAGCGCGGCACCGAGCAGCAAGAATGCTACGCTTACTTTTCGATGGAATTCGGCTTGGTTAAAGCCCTACCAATCTATTCGGGCGGTTTGGGCGTGCTCGCAGGCGACCACCTCAAATCAGCTAGCGATTTGGGCTTGCCCTTAGTCGGTGTCGGCCTGCTCTACCAAGAAGGTTATTTTTCGCAGTATCTCAACGCCGACGGCTGGCAGCAAGAACGCTATCCGCTCAATGATTTCTACAATATGCCGCTGCACCCAGAACGCAATCCCGACGGTTCGGAATTGCGGATTGAGGTAGACTATCCCGGCCGCAAGGTGTATGCCCGGATTTGGCGGGTACAAGTGGGTACGGTTCCTTTGTACCTGATGGATACAAATATTGCACCTAACAGCCCCTACGACCAAGATATTACCGACCAACTCTACGGCGGCGATAAAACTCTGCGGATGCACCAAGAAATCATGCTGGGCATCGGCGGCGTAAAAATGCTCAAGGCCCTGGGGCTGACAGTTACGGCTTATCACATGAATGAAGGCCACGCGGCTTTCATGGCTTTGGAACGGATACGGATGCTGATGGAGGAATATCACCTGAGTTTCGTAGAAGCGGAACAGGTGGTGGTTTCGAGCAGTATGTTTACGACTCACACGCCGGTGCCTGCTGGGTTTGACTTGTTCGAGCCGGATATGGTGATGCACTATCTGAGTCATTATGCCAAGATATTTGGCTTGTCGCAAAATGAGTTTTTGGGATTGGGCCGCGAGAATACTGGCGATTTGTCCGCACCTCTAAATATGGCAATTTTGGCAATTAAAATGTCGAGTTTTGTCAACGGGGTGGCGGCTTTGCACGGTGTGGTGTCGCGCCCGATGTTTCAGGGTTTGTGGCCGGGTTTGCCGCAGGAAGAAGTGCCGATTACTTCGATTACCAACGGCGTGCACGCTCGCAGTTGTGTGGCGAAGTCAACTCAGGAGTTGTACGATCGCTACCTCGGCCCCGATTGGGAAATGACTCGCAAGGACGATCGTCTCTGGGACAGGATGTCGTCGATTCCTGATGAGGAACTATGGCGCAATCACGAACGCTGTCGCTCGGAGTTGGTGGTGTTCGCCCGGGAGTGGCTGCAAAAGACTTTGCGCGAGCGCGGTGCGGCCCAAACGGAAATCGAACACGCGCGGGAGGCTCTCAATCCGAAGGTGCTGACGATCGGGTTTGCCCGCCGCTTTGCTACTTACAAGCGGGCGACGCTGTTTTTGCGCGATGTCGATCGAATCATGCGGATCATGCGCGATCAAAATCGCCCGGTGCAGTTTGTGATTGCTGGGAAGGCTCACCCGATGGATATTCCGGGTAAGGAATTGATTCGGGATATCGTTCACTTCATCCGCGAGCACGAGACGATGAGCTCGATGGTGTTTTTACCGAACTACGACATTAACGTTGCTCGGATGATGGTTTCTGGCTGCGATGTGTGGCTGAATACGCCGCGCCGCCCCCGGGAAGCTTCCGGGACTTCGGGGATGAAAGCTTCGATGAACGGTTTGCCGAATCTCAGCATCCTCGACGGATGGTGGGATGAAGCTGATTATGTTCGTACCGGTTGGCCGATCGGACATGGGGAGTTTTACGAAGATACTAAGTATCAGGATGAGGTCGAGGCGAATGCTTTGTACGACTTGATGGAAAAGGAAGTTGTACCTCTATTTTACAACCGGGATGCTGATGGAATTCCCCGCGGTTGGACGGCGAAAATGAAGGATTCGATTCGCTTGAATTGTCCTTTCTTCAATACTGCTCGGATGGTGAAGGATTACGCGCGGCGGGCTTATTTCCCGGTGAGCGATCGATTCTTCACGATGACTTCGGATAATTGTGCTCCCGCCAAGGAGTTGTCTCACTGGAAGAAGCAGGTTCTCGCGAAGTGGAAGGATATTAAGATTGAGGCTGTTGATATTTCCCAGGATAAGGAAGTTAAGGTCAATCAGTCGATCTCTGTTAAATCTCGGATTAATCTGATGGGATTGACGCCTGCAGACGTGCAAGTTGAACTTTATCAAGGTTCGGTTGATGCTAACGGAGATATTGTCGGCGGCGTGCCGGTGGTGATGGAGTATTTGGGAGAAGATGCTAACAATGCTAGCCTTTATACGGCTGACATTACTTATACTTCTAGTGGTTTGCAAGGTTTGTCGTTGCGGGTTTTGCCGAAGCACGATAATCTCAGCAGTCCTTATGAAGCTGGCGTGATTCTCTGGGCACATTAAAGGAAGGAAGAGGGAAGAAGGAAGAAGGAAGAGGGAAGAAGGGCACGGATACACGGATGAATTTAACTGTGTTTCCCAATTCTCCCCCTCTCCCCCTCTCCCTCTGGCTGTCTCCTCGTCTCTCTCGCACTCTTTATGGAAGTTGGGGAATGACTATGTAGCCGATTGTGCAACGATCGCCCAATACCACATTCCGCTCTATTTCCTAGTACCACCAGTGAGCCCGTATATAAGCGTACAGCAAGGCATCTAGCTGGTCTTCTAAGGCTTTGAGGGTAGCAACACTGGTCGGGATTTCGGGGAGATTTGAACCACCGATGAACGCTGATTCTTATGCAGGATGTTTGCGAAATTCAGAGTGGGTTGGAGGATCGAGCGATATCTACAATAGACTGGCAGAATTTCATCAATTAGAGTTGACATTCTGCCAGTTTTTCTTTTTTGTGGCGTTGCTGAATACAGGTATAAATTGAAGATTTCGGAATTTTTATAAGCCCAGTCGGGTGAGTTTTCTAACTTCCGATAAAAGTTGATTCATACCGTGAATCAGCAAAGCCCAAAATTTATATCCATCACTATGAAAGCCGCCGAGCAAAATAGTCATGCCACAATAGTCACACTTTTTCACACTGCTATTTCATAAAATTCAAGGGAGCCTTGAGACACCTCTAGTTTAGGTTATTTTCCCACACCCGCTGGCTGCTGACGGTTTCGCACTTCCAGAAAAATCAACAAAGCATTAACATCAGCCGGATTTACCCCACCAATTCTGGCAGCTTGGCCAATCGTCAGCGGTTTCACCTTAGCCAACTTTTCCCGCGATTCTTTGGAGAGAGTTGTAATTGCCATGTAATCCAAATCTGGCGGCAATTGTCGGCGTTCGTGTTTGGCAATGTCATCGATTTGATTTTGCTGTCTTTGCAGGTAGCCGGAATATTTGATGTCAATTTCTGCACCATCTTTCTCAGCCAACTTCAGACTAGAATTGCCTAAATTGTAGCGTTCCAAATCCACATAATGAAAACCAGGACGACGCAACAAATCAGCGAGAGTAATTGAACCTTTAATCACTTGTTGAGTATCAGCCAAAATTGCCTTGCCAACTTCCTCGTGCTCTTTCACCCGCGTCGAGTACAAGCGTTCCTTCTCTGCCACAATATTAGCTTGTTTGCGATCGAACAACTTCCAGCGGCGATCGTCAATCAAACCAATTTCCCGTCCCAGCGGCGTCAAGCGTTGGTCAGCATTGTCCGATCGCAATAATAGCCGGTATTCCGATCGCGAAGTCAACATCCGGTAAGGTTCCCGCAAATCCTTCGTACACAAATCATCGATCAAAGTGCCGATATAACTTTGCTCGCGAGGAAACACAATCATCTCCTGATTTTTCGCAAACCGAGCTGCATTAATCCCCGCCACAATCCCCTGTGCAGCCGCCTCCTCATATCCCGTTGTACCGTTCACCTGACCCGCGCAAAACAGCCCTTCTATCTTCTTAGTCATCAGCGTTGGAAAGCACTGAGTAGCCGGCAAATAATCGTACTCCACAGCATAAGCAGGGCGCATCATCTCGCACTTTTCCAAACCCGGAAGAGTCCGCAGCATTTGCAATTGCAAATTTTCCGGTAAACCCGTAGAAAATCCTTGGATATAAAGTTCAGGAATATCTCTACCTTCGGGTTCAATAAAAATCTGGTGACTTTCCTTATCCGCAAACCGCACAATCTTATCTTCAATACTCGGACAATAGCGCGGCCCCTTCGCATCAACCCAGCCGCCGTAGACTGGAGAAAGATGCAAATTGTCTCTAATTAACTGATGAGTAGCTGGCGTAGTTCGAGTTAAATAACAAGACATTTGTTCCCGTTCGATCCAAACTTCTGGATCGAAACTAAACCAGCGAACCTCTGCATCTCCCGGCTGCGGTTCCAGGTTGGTATAATCCAGAGTACGCTTGTCAACTCTTGCGGGAGTTCCTGTTTTTAACCTCCCTGTTTCAAAGCCCAAACGATTAAGAGTTTCCGTCAAGCCAACGGCGGCAAATTCTCCGGCGCGTCCGGCGGGCATTGACTTATTACCTACCCAAATTGTGCCACCTAAAAAAGTGCCTGTGGTCAGAATGACTGCTTTACATTCAAAAGCGACGCCGAAGTATGTTTCTACTCCGATTACTTCTTCGTTTTTGCCCAAAACTAAGTCTGTTACCATCGCTTCGCGGATGGTCAAATTCTCTTGATTTTCGACAATATTATTCATTACAGCGGCGTATTCCCGCTTGTCAGTTTGTGCTCGCAGCGCCCACACTGCGGGACCTCGTGAAGAGTTGAGGACGCGCTTTTGTAAGTAGGTGCGATCGGCCATTTTGCCAATTTCCCCGCCTAACGCATCAACTTCGTTAGTGAGTTGGGTTTTAGCCGGGCCGCCGACAGCCGGATTGCAAGGTTGCCACGCAATTTTGTCGATGTTGAGGGTGAGGAGAAGGGTGCGACAGCCGAGGCGAGAAGTGGCGAGGGCTGCTTCGCAGCCGGAGTGTCCGCCACCTACTACGATGATGTCAAAGCTGTCTTGGAATTGTACTGTGGTTTGTGCGGTCATGGCTGAGTCAACAGAAGCGCCGGCGAGAGACGCGATTTTAATCTTTATGTTTAGTTTAACCTAAGTTCAAGGTTCAAAGCGAAAAAAGGTTCTATAAGCCTGATATATCAAAGCCCCTAGTTTTTGGAGATGTCCATAGACATATCCGCTATCCTATTCAACTAAATTGGATGAAATTCATGCGCCATCCAAATGCAGTCTGTATCAGAATAATACTGATGCCACGGATAAACAAATTGAGCGTCCTCTCCTACACTAGCAAAAGGAATATGAGTTTCACCTGGACTCATAATTACATCTTGGTCGAGAGTATTGAAGTCATTTTTACGAAATTTTTGCATTCTTCCCACACCATAAATTTGAGTGTGAATTTCTAAAATTTCTGGCTCAGTATGATGCTTATGAATTGTGCAATTCGTTTTGGCTGGAGCAAACCACCAAGTTACTTTGACTAGGTAGTCTCTTTTCTTGTAGTCTTCAGGTTGCTCAGACATCCCAGTGACAAAGTATGGATCAAAACTGACTATTCCTAGGTCATATTGGGGAGATTTATACAATGGCACATTTTTTGGAAAATCAGCGATTTGCCCGAGTTGATTCCATTCAGGTTCTAAAGCTATGGTCTCGATATTGGTTTTATCTCCTAGTTCGATGAGGAGTAAAGAGTCACCCTTGATGATGGTAACTTCTTTAAGAATAGTTGAAGTTCTCGGATGCAAATATTTTTCTGCTAACCCTAAAATCTGCGCTTTTTCATTGCCCAAATTGACAACTATTGTCTGATTTTGAATATAATAGTTGTCAATATGCCTTAGCCATGTGGTTGGCAGATATTTTTCAAAAAACCTGATCCGTTCTTCAATCATTGATACCACCTTTCTCTAGTTGAGAGTTTGAAATGAACGTATCTTTATACGGGACTAATTTCTTGTATTATACGGCAATCAGTGGATTATCTGCTGTACAATACCTGTCAACATGATAGCCTATGGTTCAGAAAACCCTGTCACAAATTGCCAAGCTGTATCTTTTTCAGAAATTTCTGTAACGTCTATCGGCCATTTAATACCTAACCTAGGGTCGTCATAACGCACACCTCGTTCACATTCTGGTGTGTAAAATTGTCCTACTTGAAACATCACCTCCGCCCCGTCTGTGAGTGCCTGGTAGCCGTTAGCAACCATTTCCGGGATGTATAATGCTCGCCGATTTGTTGCCGTCAGTTCTAGCCCTATGTGGCACAGATAGGTAGGAGACTCAGGACGCAGATCAACGATAACGTCATAGATTGCCCCTTGGATACAACGGATTACTTTGTTATCAGTCGCTGGAGCAATTTGGTAATGCAGACCCCGCAGCGTGCCTTTTTTATGGTTGAAAGATAGGTTGCACTGTACAGCTCTTGGGTTTAATCCCTGAACCTCAAATTCATTAGCACAGAATGTCCGAGCAAAAAAGCCTCTTCGATCAGCTCGTTCTTCTAAGTCAATAATCAAAGCACCTTTGATACTGGTTTCTGTAAATTGCATAACTAATTCCAAAAAAAATTTTTGTCAATTTGTTGAGTGCGAATCAAATACTCCAACTGTTTCAGACGAGTAAAGCCTCTAAATAAAAAAAGCTCTTTAGATAGATCAATCTGCGTGAAGAGATTCCAAAGTTGCTGTGTCCCCTGTCTGGGGTTCCACTCACATTGAAATCCAGGCAATTTTTGATTAATTTTATCAAAAGAAACTCGATAGTTACGATTATCGGAGCCGGCGCCACCAAAACTTATCTTGCAACCAGTGAAGGTTTCAGATACAAGTTCAGCAATGGTTTTGATTTGATAATTATTATCGGTACTACCCACATTAAAAATCTGGTTGTGAATGCATTCCTGCGGTGCTTCTAATGTGCAAACAATTGCTTTGCAAATATCAAGAACATGAACTAATGGACGCCAGGAAGTACCTTGGCTGGTCATTCTGATTTCTTTGGTCGTCCACGCTAACCCTGCTAGGTTGTTTAAAACAATATCAAAGCGCATCCTGGGAGAAGCACCAAAAGCTGTGGCATTTCGCAGAAACGTTGGGGAAAAACTTTCATCAGCCATTAGCTGCATATCTTGCTCAACCATTGTTTTACATTTGGCATAAACTGTCTGAGGATTAACAGAAGAACTTTCTGTTATCTCCGTTTCAGTGGTAACACCATAAACACTGCATGAAGATAGGTAGACAAAGCGACGTACTCCGGCTGCCTTCGCTAATTTAGCTAAGTAAACTGAACCTTTATAATTAATATCATAACTAATATTGGGGCATAGCTCCCCTATTGGATCGTTGGATAGTTCAGCCAAATGTACGACAGCTTCTGCTCCTTGTAAGTCTTCTTTAGTGATGTTTCGGATATCTTTGTTCAGAGTTTTAGGAGTCTGTTGAGTGCCATTATAGAGCCAAGCTACTTTATAAAATCCTGTATCTATTCCCATAACTTTGTACCCTTTTTGCATCAAGAGCGGAGCCAAAAGCGAACCAATATAGCCTTCATTTCCGGTTACTATTACTTGCATAAATTTACCAATTATTCTAATAAAGATTAGCACTTTTTTACAATTCTTTAATTTAAAAGTTAGCTCTTCTACATTTTTCATTTAGGAAAAGTAAGTTTATAGCTGTCCTAGGGGTGGTCATCAAACAATTGTCAATTTAGTTTATTATTAATCTAGTGGGTTAACTCCACAAATTCGATGAGTGGGCAAATATTCTTGATATGGACAGTTATACACACAAAGTTGAGGAAAGTAATACCAGCGACGAGTCGGATAGGGTATCACTGCCAGCGAGGCGATCGAAAAACATTTACGGTTTTTTTGGTGTACAGTCTGCGACTTATTAGCATATTGTATGCATATTGTATAGAAGCTCACTGTCACTTTGATTGGATACAAGCATCGTACAGCTTGCTGCGTACATTGTCAATTTAATTTATGAAGATGTATAATAAAACAGTTTCTCTAATTTTGAGCATAAATTTACATAAATTTATATAAAATTTGATCGGTGAAAATGGCTTCTATAGCTTAAACGAAATTGGCTTTTCAGACTGCTAGCAGAGTAACTACTTCTTCTGTGCTCTTTCTTGGCGTCCTAGCGCTGGCGCGCGGCGAAAGCCTAAAGCGTCTTTCATAGGTTCAAGAATTCGGCACTCTTGCAGTTTTGCGCTACGCTAAACAACAAAATCTCAACAAGCGTACACAGCAAATGAAATATTTCTTCTTATCCGACGGCTGGGAAGTTGGGCGCGTCTGGGGAGTCGGCGGCGAGTGGACTTACGCCGCTTGGAGACGCCACCCCGACATCCAACAGCTCAACCTCTGTCTTGTCGATCGCAACGAAAAAATGTGGCTCTACCGCGTAGAAGACGCCGTACTCATGGTAGAAGTCCAACCAGCAGTCCGTCCCGATCCCGCCGATCCCGCCAAAAATATCGGCAACGTCACCCTCACCAGACTGATCGATGCCGAGCAAGTCCTCGAACGCCTCGGGACGATCGCCGCGCGCTGCGAAATGGGCAACCCACAACTAATGTAATGCCCAACATATTGCAATCGGTTCTAACACTCGATACACTTCTTTAAATAACTTTCATTTTTATGCCTCCACCTTTGAAGGTAGATGGCAGTCGGCAAAAGGCAGAGTTTAAACCCTGCAGGTAACTGCTGGGGATTGAGAATCTGATTTTTCCGTAAAAATAGACATCATCACTTACACCTTGGAGAACCGCAGTCAATGGGACTACCCTGGTATCGCGTACACACAGTCGTCTTAAATGACCCAGGCCGATTGATTTCTGTACACTTAATGCACACAGCCCTCGTGGCAGGTTGGGCCGGCTCAATGGCCCTTTATGAACTAGCAGTTTTTGATCCGACAGACCCAGTTCTGAACCCAATGTGGCGTCAAGGGATGTTCGTGTTGCCCTTCATGACTCGCTTGGGAGTTACGGGTTCTTGGGGCGGTTGGAGCATCACGGGCGAAGGTAACGTCGATCCGGGCTTCTGGTCCTTTGAAGGCGTGGCCGCCGCTCACATCGTCCTCTCGGGCCTGCTGTTCTTAGCAGCAGTTTGGCACTGGGTATTTTGGGACTTAGAACTTTTCAGAGACCCTCGCACCGGTGAACCAGCCCTCGACTTGCCAAAAATGTTTGGCATTCACCTGTTCCTCTCCGGCTTGCTCTGCTTCGGCTTCGGTGCATTTCACCTTTCGGGACTTTTTGGCCCGGGAATGTGGGTGTCCGACCCTTACGGCCTGACCGGTCACGTGCAGCCAGTGGCGCCTTCTTGGGGCCCTGAAGGCTTCGACCCGTATAATCCGGGCGGCATCGTGGCTCACCACATTGCAGCGGGCGTAGTCGGCGTAATTGCCGGTTTGTTCCACTTGACAGTGCGGCCGCCAGAACGTCTTTACAAAGCCCTGCGGATGGGGAATATCGAAACTGTACTTTCTAGCAGTATCGCTGCCGTGTTCTTCGCAGCCTTTGTGGTTGCGGGTACGATGTGGTACGGTTCTGCTGCTACTCCGATCGAACTTTTTGGCCCGACTCGCTATCAGTGGGACAGCGGCTATTTCGGACAAGAAATCGATCGCAGAGCTCAAGCTAGCTTGGCCGGGGGCCAAAGCTTCCAAGAAGCTTACGAACAAATTCCCGAAAAATTGGCTTTCTACGACTACGTGGGCAACTCTCCTGCTAAAGGCGGTTTGTTCCGCGCCGGCGCGATGGTCAACGGCGACGGTATTGCTAAATCTTGGCTGGGCCATCCAGTATTTACTGATAGCGAAGGTCGGGTATTGTCGGTTCGCCGCCTCCCCAACTTCTTTGAAACTTTCCCAGTAATTTTGACGGACAAAGATGGGGTCGTTCGCGCTGACATCCCCTTCCGCCGTGCTGAATCAAAATACAGCTTTGAACAAAGCGGAGTTACCGTCAGCTTCTACGGTGGCGAACTTAACGGTCAAACATTTGATAATCCTCAGGATGTTAAAAAGTTTGCTCGCGATGCTCAAAAAGGTGAAGTGTTTGAATTCGATCGTGAAACCTTGAACTCTGACGGGGTGTTCCGCACTTCGACTCGCGGTTGGTTCACTTTCGGCCACGTTTGCTTTGCTTTGCTATTCTTCTTCGGCCATATCTGGCACGGTTCTCGGACTATTTTCCGCGATGTGTTTGCTGGAGTTGAGGCTGACTTGGAAGAACAAGTCGAGTGGGGCCTGTTCCAAAAGGTGGGCGACGTAACCACAAGAAGAGAAGAATCTATCTAGATTTCGCCAGCCTCTGGGTACGTGGGAAACTTCCCCGCTACACAAAAACCCGGTTTCTTGAAGAAACCGGGTTTTTTTAGTTAATAATAAAACCAACAATTAAGATAAAATAATACGGCAAGGGAAGATAGGGAAAATTTAACATGGAAAGTGTTGCTTACATTTTGATTCTGGCTTTAGCCATAGGCGTACTATTTTTTGCGATCGCCTTTCGGGAACCTCCCCGGATTGGCAAATAATTAGCTATACGCCTCCAGCAAGTCCAAAATATCTTGAACCGGACTGCGGTTAGCCCGCATCATAGGAATCTAATTTGATGCGGGACTATTTCACCGCTGTGTGCTAAGTGATTTTTCTTGTCCAGCCATTCATCAGACCCCAGGCGGTTAGATGAATGGCAATTTGCTGGCAACGCCTGTTAAAATCAGCAATCATGCGCTGTACCTCCTGCCAACACACAAATAGCCGCGTTCTAGAATCGCGTTCAGCCGAATCAGGTCAAAGCATCCGTCGGCGGCGCGAGTGTTTGAGCTGCCAGCACCGCTTCACAACTTACGAACGCATAGAATTTGTGCCGATTACGGTGATCAAGCGGGACGGCAAGCGCGAATCTTTTGACAGGTCAAAATTAGTCAGGGGATTGATTCGGGCCTGCGAAAAAACCGGTTTGTCTTCCGGGCATCTCGAAACTCTGGCCGAAGAAATCGAGGCCCAACTCCAAGGTCGATCGCTCCGAGAAATCGCCAGCTCAGAAATAGGGGAACTGGTGCTGTTGCACCTGCGGCCGCTCAGCGAAGTCGCTTATGTCCGTTTTGCCTCAGTATATCGGCAATTTCGAGGCATCCGAGATTTTGTAGATACCCTAAATCACCTTCAGAATCCCCTCAACGAAGCTGAAGATGCAGAAACTAGACCGAATTTTGACGCAGATTTGCCGGATTCGGAATCAGTCGATCGAGAAAGCCCAGCATCCTGCGCTAGTCCCAGCTAAGCTCGCTTAAATTAATTTATAGAAATATTCGCTTGAGATTGAAAACCGTGTCGCGAGGAAGGCCCGGAGGAATAGCGACTCAAGGGACTCTCATTCGAGCGAGTGTTCTTTTTTCTCAGTAAGAGTGCTGGGTGTGATATGATCGTCATCGGTCTAAAATAGAGTATAACTAGACAACGTAAAAACTTAACTGGATTAGTTGAGTGCGTAGTCACACCTAACGGTGTTGCAGTTTAGGAAAGCTCGGATTTGAACAAAACCTAACTAAAGATCGGTGACTAATTAAATACGGTAGGGCATACCGAAATTTACGCTTCTGGAGAAACCGACCTCTACTTAGACTGGAGTCATCCTGTCGCCAGCAAGTCGGCTCGTTGAATGAAGAATCTCAGTTTATTTATACCTGAGAGTGTCAAAATAGTCTACTTGACTCGGAATGTTAAGATTAAACGTTTTAACACAGAGTATGGAGTAACAGTAATGGCAAGCGCTGGTGTGCAGTTGCACCCGGCAAAAGTTAGCAAAAACTGACTTTAGTAAAAGATTTGGAAAAAAGTTAATCGCTTTTTCACCAACATCTCTAATATCTGCCGGCACAAACGAAAAACATGAAGGAGAGAAATCCTAGGAAACTATTCGCATGGTCAATCTCAAAACCACAGTCAAAGACATCGGCTTTACTCACGAAGATTTTGCAGCCCTACTTGATAAATATGACTATCACTTTAGCCCGGGCGATGTAGTAGCGGGTACAGTTTTTAGTATAGAACCGAGGGGCGCTCTGATTGATATCGGTGCTAAAACAGCAGCGTACATTCCCATTCAGGAAATGTCGATCAATCGAGTCGAAACCCCTGAAGAGGTATTGCAATCAAACGAAACTAGAGAATTTTTCATCCTCACCGATGAAAATGAAGACGGACAATTAACCCTGTCCATCCGGCGCATCGAGTATATGCGGGCGTGGGAAAGAGTGCGACAACTGCAAGCAGAAGATGCCACAGTACGATCGCAAGTATTTGCCACCAACCGTGGCGGCGCACTCGTGAGAATAGAAGGCTTGCGAGGCTTTATTCCCGGTTCTCATATAAGTACCCGCAAACCGAAGGAAGAATTAGTCGCCGAAGAATTACCATTAAAATTCTTAGAGGTAGACGAAGACCGCAACCGCCTAGTGTTGAGTCATCGTCGCGCCTTAGTTGAGCGCAAGATGAACCGCCTCGAAGTCGGGGAAGTCGTCATCGGTACAGTACGCGGTATCAAGCCTTACGGTGCCTTTATCGACATCGGCGGCGTCAGCGGCTTGCTGCACATCTCGGAAATTTCACACGATCACATCGATACGCCTCATAGCGTCTTCAATGTCAACGACGAAGTGAAAGTGATGATCATTGACTTGGATGCCGAGAGGGGCCGGATTTCTCTCTCCACCAAGCAGTTGGAACCGGAACCGGGCGCGATGGTCAAAAATCGCGAATTGGTGTACGAAAAAGCTGAGGAAATGGCAGCTAAGTTCCGGGAGAAAATGCTCGCTCAAAAGCAAGCTAAAGCAGGCATAGACGTTCCTGTAGACTCAACTGATGCTGATGATGACTTCTCCGATGAACTCGAAGATGTGCCCTCAGCAATGGAAGAGGATCTGCCGGAAGTAGCACCCGAAGTAGCACCCGAAGCAGCACCTGAAGCAGCACCCGAAGCAGCACCCGAAGCAGCACCCGAAGCAGTATTAGATGTAGAGGAAGAAATCCCTCCTGCGACGGAAGAATAATATCGTAGTTAGTGTGATTAAAAGAGGGAAAATTCCCTCTTTTTTTTTTGAGTTAGTCATGAATTATTATATCAATTCCGGTTGCACCGGAATCATTGTTGACTGTTGACTGTTGACTGTTGACTGTTGACCGAAAGCATCCAGGATACAAGCCCCTAGATTCATCCGTGGAGAAATAAAAAACGTGTCTCCGATAAACAAGTCCCCGAATTTATCCGTGGGCTCAATGCTTCAATTCTTTAATCTTTAATCTTTAATCTTTAATCTAAAATCGATTGACTGTTGACCCAAAGCATTCAGGATACAAGCCCCTGGATTCATCCGTGGAGAAATAAAAAACGTGTCTCCGATAAACAAGTCCCCGAATTTATCCGTGGGCTCAATGCTTCAA
>NZ_JAUBRN010000042.1:38242-66472 GCF_036701875.1 Microcoleus sp. MON1_C5
TTATTTAATCTAAAATCTAATATCATTTCCGGTTACACCGGAAGGATGTTGACGGTTGACGGTTGACTGTTCACGGCGTCAACCGTCAACAGTCAACCGTCAACAGTGAACTCGAATTTACTATTCCGATGCTAACGGATTTGATATAAAATCTAAAATCGATTGACTGTTGACGGGCGGGTCGCAAAACTGAATGGTTGAGTGTTAACTGTTGACTCGATTTTATTATTCCGATGCCACCGGAAACGATATTAGTCGCTGCTGGGCGGTTGACAATTCCCAATTCCCAATTCCCAATTCCCAATTCCCAATTCTTAATTACCGAGATTTAAGATATTTCTGTAGACCGATGCAGCGATCGCACTTTGAATTAAAACAAATGACAGCGCGCTCAATCTGCCTAAATAGGCATGGCCTTCATGGTGCTAATTTGTTAAGATTTATCAAGGGCAGAGAAATCCGCACAGGTGCAAACTCATCAAAATTCTCACGCCAGAACCAACCAGACGAGCAAAGTATACAACAAAATTATTATAAATTTCTTGCCCTGAGGCTCAAAGGCAAGTGGATCATGAACATCGAACTATTAAAAGAAAAATTAGAACAGCTAAAAAAACGTCCCAATGCTAGCAAAGGAACGATCGACCAAATCGGAAATTGGTTAACCGGTTCCCACATTTTGCAGAGATTGAGAATTAATCCTTACTACGTAGCAGGGGATACAGTCAAGAATGTTAAAAAAATTACTTCCGAATTTCTGCACGGAGTGAAAGCCGGTGTCTTCGACTTGCATTGGGATATTCACTGCCCGCACTGCAATATGATTACAGACGAATTCAAGGATTTGGCAGACACATCAGAATTGTCTTTTTGCCCGATGTGCGAGCGCGAGTTTAAAATTGATTTGCTCGATCGCGTCGAGGTTACTTTTTCTCTAAACAAAGAAATCGAAGACCCGCAACTGCGACCCGTCTGCGCTCCCCCTCCCGTACTCCAGAGCAAACTGCAACTGGTAACGCCTTTATACTGCACTGAATCCGAGATAGTTACCTTAGAAAACGGTCGATATCGGTACTGCTGTCCCCTCACTTTAGCTAAAGGGATTTTAAAGGTTGAAGGCGAAAAAACAGAAGCCATACAAGAAATTCAACTCAAGCAGTTAGCCGGCCCAGATTTTGACAAAACAGAGCTAGCCGTGCGTCCGGGAAAAGTTAAGCTCGAACTAACTAATACCGATCACAATTTATCGGGGCTGATTTTGCATTCAGATGAATTGCCCCAGGAACTGAGATTAGAACAACTGCCCCTGCGGCTATCAGGAATCCACCTGCTTCATCACCCAGATTACAAGCGTTTGTTCGGCGATCAAGTAATCTCGGAAAGAGAGCGAGTCAAGATTCGGGCGATTACTATTATGTTTACCGATATTACCGGTTCTACCAGAATGTACGAAACGCTGGGAGATACTAAAGCTTACAATATTGTGCGCGATCATTTTGAAATTTTCTTTGAGTCGATCGAGAAAGTTGGCGGTAAAGTCATTAAAACCATCGGCGATGCCGTCATGGCTTCATTTATCAGCAACGAACAAGCAATTATGGCAGCCGCCGCTGCTGTGATCCGTTTCAGAGAGTACAATTTAACTCGCCCGCAAGCAGAGTGGATTCAAGTCAGAATTGGCATTCACCGAAATACGGCTTTACTCGTAAATCTTAATAACTCGCTAGACTATTTTGGTTCCACAGTCAACAAAGCCGCCCGCCTTCAAAATCTTTCTAAAAGTGGCGAAGTTTCGTTTTCCGAAGATGTTTACAGCGACCAAGCATTTTTAACAGCATTAAAAGCTGCTGGAGTGTCCGAAATTCAAAAACGTGTTGAAGATTTAAAGGGCATACAAGGCCCACAAGTCGCCTATACTGCTAGAATTAATACGGAATCAGTAATCGCGCTGTCTCCTACACTGGTAGCTGAAAGAAATTAAGTACGTAAGCAGATATACCTGGTTATTGCCAGTCTCTTCTTATAATCGCTACCAGAGTTCTTCGATCGCGCTCAGATAATGACCTCAACAGTGTAGATCATCCTTAATGGAGGTTCATAATGCCGATAACTTACGTAAGCTCTGACAAAAATAGTCGGAATTAATCAGCGGCATCCTTACCAGAGATGTTGGCCGCTCAATAACTGAAGTCGAGGACTTCTCATCATGACTTCTCCTCAATTATCTCTAGAAAATACACCCGAATCGATCGCAGCAGCCGCCCTCGACAGCGAAGAATCAGCCGTCACCGACGCCCCCTTTCCCATCGTTGGGATTGCCGCCTCAGCAGGAGGGTTGGAAGCATTCACGGGGTTACTCAGCCATTTAGCGATCGATACGGGTATGGCGTTTGTGCTGATTCAGCATTTAGCGCCCGATCACAAAAGCCTGCTCACCGAGATTCTCGCCAGAACGACGCAAATGCCTGTGAATGAGGTACAAGACGGCGTAGCTGTAGAGCCAAATCAAGTCTACGTTATTCCGCCCAACACCAAGATGGTGGTATGTAAAGGCTTGCTGCAACTATCCCCTCGCGAGAAGATTTATGGCAAATATATGCCGGGAGATGCCTTTTTTACATCATTGGCGCTCGATCGCGGCCACAAAGCAATCGCCGTAGTATTATCCGGGGGAGACGGAGA
The DNA here is from genome assembly GCF_036701875.1 of Microcoleus sp. MON1_C5. NCBI lineage: Bacteria > Bacillati > Cyanobacteriota > Cyanophyceae > Oscillatoriales > Microcoleaceae > Microcoleus > Microcoleus sp. MON1_C5. The sequence goes on from NZ_JAUBRN010000042.1 coordinate 40,925, forward strand.
CGGTTCAGAGGGGCTCAAGGCAATCAAAGCAGCCGGAGGCATGACTTTTGCTCAATCCCAAGACACGGCAAAATTCGATGGTATGCCGACTACCGCTGTTGCTACAGGGAATGTCGATTTTGTTATGACGCCGGAAAAAATTGCCGAGGAACTGGCAAACTATAGTCACAGTCCCCTTCTCACTGACCCGATTTCTCTAGCAAAAGTTGAAGAATCGAGCGAACCGGGAGATGCCCTGGCAACTATTTTTGCACTGCTGAAATCGACCACAGGCGTTGATTTTAGCCACTACAAACCCACCACGATCGCTCGACGCATCCAGCGGCGGATGGTATTGTACAAGCTGGAGAGCTTGGATGATTACGCCACACACCTTCAACAACATTCGGCTGAAGTCACAGCTTTGTATGAAGAAATCCTGATCCACGTTACCAGTTTCTTCCGCGATCCCGAAGCCTTTCAAAAGTTAAAAGAGGTGGTTTTCCCCACGATTACCCAAAATAAATCGGCAAATGCTCCGATTCGGATTTGGGTGGCGGGATGTTCCACAGGTGAAGAAGTTTATTCGATCGCCATTTGCTTGTTAGAGTTTTTGGGCGATCGAGTTATCCCGCCCCCGATCCAGATTTTTGCCACGGATATCAGCGAGGCGGCGATCGGCAAAGCCCGGTCTGGTTTCTACTTAGAAAACCAGATGGTAGACGTTTCACCAGAACGGCGTACTCGCTTCTTTATTCGCCCCGAAGCAGGAGGTGGTTATAGAATCCGCAAGGCCGTCCGCGAACTGTGTATATTTGCCCGACAAGACTTAGGCAGCGACCCGCCTTTTTCCAATCTCGATTTAGTTAGCTGTCGCAATGTGCTGATCTACTTGGGAGAGTCATTGCAAAAAAAAGTGATGCCGATTTTTCATTACAGTCTTAACCCAACAGGCTTTCTCCTGTTAGGCACTTCTGAGAGCACCGGAAAATTTTCATCATTATTTACTACAGTCGATAAAAAAAATAAAATTTATGCCAAAAAGTTGACCGCGACTCGTCCCACTTTTTCGTTTACCCCGAGTTCCTATCCCGTCGTTAAAGCTGCTCAACAACAGGAAATGAATGAAGAAACTTTGATAAATAGCTGGGACTTGCAGCGAGAAACTGAGCAACTGATTTTGAATCGCTATGCCCCAGCCAGTGTGCTTGTCAACGAGGAAATGAAAATCCTGCAAGTGCGGGGAGACATCGATCCTTACTTGAGAGTGGCAGCCGGAACGCCGGACTTAAACTTGCTGACAATGGCAAGGCCAGGCTTGCTTGTTGAGCTTCGCACCGCAATTTATCAGGCCCAGACGCAGAACGTAACCGTTAGGAAAGAAAGGGTTGTTGTTGAATCGGGCGGACGATCGACTATCGTCAATATTGAGGTGATGCCGTTCCAGCCGCACACCTTCACAGCACGCTATTTTTTACTGCTACTTGAAGAGGTTTTACCGCCAGTGCTCAATTTCCGCATCGTCACTTCTGAAAGCTGCGATCAAGATGATTTAGCTTCTGAAAATAAGTGCCTGAAGCAGGCACTTGCCACCGCTAACCAAGAAAAAACTGATGCTCAAGTGCACCTGCAATCGCTGATCCAGGATCAGGAAAATCTCAACCAAGACCTCAAAATTGCGAACGAAGAAATCCTATCGAGCAACGAGGAGTTGCAAAGCACCAACGAAGAATTAGAAACTGCCAAAGAAGAGATTCAAGCTACTAACGAGGAACTCACCACCACTAACGAGGAACTTCGCAGTCGAAATATTGAACAAAGCCTGGTCAATAACGATCTCACAAATTTGCTTGCTAGTATCAATATCCCTGTCTTAATGCTGGCCAACGATTTACAGATTCGACGCTTTACGCCAACGGCGCAGGCACTTTTTAATCTGATTCCCACAGATATTGGACGACCTTTTAGCGACATCCGATCGACTCTTGACGTTCCTGACTTGGAACAGATGATTTGGGAGGTGATTGATACTCTCCAGACACAAGAACAAGAAGTTCAAACTTTATCGGGATATTGGTACAATCTCCGCATTCGTCCCTACCGCACAACGGAAAACCAGATTGATGGTGTGGTGATGGTTTTGATCGATATTGATTCTCTAAAACGCAGTGCCCGAACCTTGGAGCAAGCCCGAAATTACGCTGAAATTATCGTGGAAACTGTGCAAACGCCTTTAGTCGCGCTCGATTCTAATTTCCGGGTGAATAAAGCAAATCGCTCGTTCTATGAAACGTTTCAGGTTTCATCCTCAGAAACAGCGCAATCTTCGCTGTTTGAGCTAGGAAACGGGCAGTGGAATATCCCCCAATTACGATCGATATTGGAAGATATTCTGGTTAGTGATATTCAGCTTCAAAACTTTGAGTTGGAGCACCTATTTGAGCAGATCGGGCCCAAAACCATGCTGCTTAATGCTTGTAAACTTCAACGAGAAGATGGAGCTTTAATGATTCTGTTGTCGATCGAGGATATCACTGAGCGCAAGCAGTTGGAGATACTACGAGCGCAGTTATTGGAGCATGAACAGTTTGCCCGCCAACAAGCAGAAAGTGCTAACCGTGCTAAAGATGAATTTCTCGCGAATCTCTCCCACGAGCTCCGCAATCCCCTGACTCCGATCCTGGGATGGGCACAAATCCTGCGCTCCGGCGTGCTTAAGGAAGCAGCGGCTAATCGCGCTCTAGAAGTGATCGAGCGCAGCGCTAGGACGCAATCTCAGTTAATCGAAGATCTCCTAGATATTGCCAGGATTACGAGCGGCAAGCTCGCTCTTGATAGCAGTTTGATGGATTTTGTTTTGGTGGTGCAAGCTGCGCTGGATGGGGTTCAATTATCAGCAGATGCCAAAAATATTCAACTTGTTTCGCAGTTGAGTTCTGCCAGTGTTTTAGGCGATGCTGATAGATTGCAACAAGTTGTGTGGAATCTTCTGTCTAATGCAATTAAGTTTACTCCGGCGGGAGGAGGAGTGGAAGTAACGCTGTCGGCGATCGAGAATTACGCTCAACTTCGAGTTAGCGACACGGGAAAAGGCATTCGGGCAGACTTTTTGCCGTATATTTTCGATCGTTTCCATCAAGGCGATTCCAGCAGCGTCAAGGGTAATAAAGGGCTAGGATTGGGTTTGTCGATCGTGTGTCATCTGGTAGAATTGCACGGAGGAACGGTGGAAGCGGATAGTCCGGGTGAGGGACAAGGAAGTACAATGACTCTGAAATTGCCGCTGGTAGCCTTGCCTCAAAAGTTGACATCGGCTATCAATTTAAAAACAATTGCTTTGGCTGCGCCTTTGAAGGCCTCTACCGATATTGTCCCCTCTCTCGAAGGCTTGCACGTTTTAGTTGTAGACGATCGGAGCGATACGCGCGAACTCTTAGCATTTGTGCTAGAAAGCTACGGGGCTGAGGTTTTGACGGTTGCATCTGGTAGAAGTGCGATCGCCGCTTTGAGTGAAAATCCCGGCAAATATGACGTGCTCATCTCTGATATCGGAATGCCAGAGGGAGATGGGTATTTCTTAATTCGAGAAGTGCGAACTCTTGCTGCAGAAGCCGGAGGAGAAATCCCAGCGGTTGCGCTGACTGCTTATGCGAGCGATAAAGAACGCGAAAGGGCGATCGAAGCGGGTTTTCAAACGCATATTTCCAAACCCGTGCAGCCCGTTCAACTAGCATTATTGGTTGCCAATTTAGCGGGACGATTTTAATTTATTGATTGTATGGACAAAACAATGTTGTGTCCTAAATTTGTAGGGACACAACAAGAGTCATCTCCAAAAAAGCCTGTTTTGAACAGGGAAGAGGGCTGTTCCACAATAATTATTGGAGATGTCTAATGTTGTATCAGGATTTTGTAGTAACACAACGATTGCGGGCAATTAAGAATTGCCAAAAATAGCGCAATATGGGAAAATAGAAAAAAATATAAAAATTACGGAGTTCAGATTCTTGGTAAATATTAAATGTCGGGGTATTACCTTCTCAAATATCGAAGCCGTAATCTTTGACAAAGACGGCACTCTAGAGGATTCTCAAGAATTTTTGAGACTGTTGGGGATTAAGCGATCGCGCCTTGCAGACGCTCAAATTCCGGGCGTTGGAGAGCCTTTACAAATGGCTTTCGGTATCGAAGGCGGCAGCATTGACCCCACGGGCTTGCTAGCAGTCGGTAGTCGCAGGGAAAATGAGATTGTTGCAGCAGGATACATCGCGGAAACCGGCAGGGGATGGCTGGAATCTTTAACTATTGCGCGCCGCGCTTTTGACGAAGCTGACGAAATGTTTAAAAATAGTGCTGTTTCTCCTTTATTTGTCGGCAGTTTGGAAGTGCTGAAATATCTTTCGGAAGCGGGTTTAAAACTGGGAATTCTTTCGGCGGCTACGACGGAGGTTGTGCATAAATTTGTGAAACACCACGCATTAGGTGACTACATTCAGTTAGAAATGGGAGTGGATTCAACGGTTCACAAACCCGATCCGAAATTGTTTTTGGAAGCTTGTGAGAAACTCGGAGTAAATGCCGCAGCAACTTTGATGGTGGGAGATTCAGCGGGCGATATTCAGATGGGTAAAAATGCGGGCGCGGCTGGGTGTATCGGGATTTGTTGGGGGAAGGCCCAGGTTAGTCATTTGGAAAATGCTGATGTGGCGATCGTATCTTTGGATGAAATTAAAATTTTAGCAGATTGAGGTAGAGGAACGGCAATGCCATTTCCTCCACATTAGGACACGGCATTGCCGTTTCCCTACAAATCAAGACACGGTGTTGTCGTTTCCTTCAAATTAGGACACTCCAAGAGCCCATTGGTGACAACTTAACGTACAACCGATAGTCCGGCAGGGGTTGAAACCCCTGCCTCAAAGCTAAAGTCCTCTTAAGAGGACTGAGAAGAAAAATTTAAGATTCATTAGTCCTCTTAAGAGGACTTTCGCTATTAGACAGGGAATTCATTCCCTGGCGGACTGACGGGCGGACGGAAGGATTGGGCGGACTGACAGTTTAAGTTGACACCAATTGGCATTGCGGTGTCCCTACAGCTAACAACGCAAACCGAGAATTACGACATCTCTTTCAACGCCGTCAAGTTCGGCAACTTGCGGCAGATATCCCCACCGCTGAAAGCCAAATTTTTCAAACAATCTTACACTCGGCTGATTGTGAGCAAAAATTATTCCTATGAGAGTTTTAAGCTTCAATTCTGGACTCCGCACAATTGCCGATTGCAATAAATTTTGTCCGATTCCGCAGCGTTGGCGATCGGGTGCGACGTAGATGCTAACTTCTGCTGTATGCTGATAGGCGGCGCGTCCGTAAAAAAGCTGAAAACTCAGCCAGCCAACAATATTTTGTTCTGATTCCATTACCAAAATCGGCCAGGAAGTGGGGCAGTGTTCTCTGTACCAAGGGAGGCGGCTTTCGACTGAGACTGGTTTTAAATCTGCTGTGGCCATTCTGCCCGGGATTGCTGCGTTATATATTCCGACAATTGCTGGCAAATCGCTGTCTTCTGCGTCGCGGATTTTCATCGTTGGGTTGACTATTGGCTGTTGGCTGTTGGCTGTTGACTGTTGACTGTTGACTGTTAACTAATGAGTAATGACTAATAACTAATGAGTATTGTACAGTTCCATAATATCGCTGAGGGCCATCCGCGAATTTGCTCCCAAAGTCAGCGGCGATGTGTGTCCTCGCTGCAAGTGTTCTGCCGCGGCACAGCCGATCATTGCTGCGTTGTCTGTACAATATTTTAACGGCGGAAACAATACTCGCAAGTTGTGTTTTGTGGCTGCTGCTTGTAAATTTTTTCGCAGTCCGCTGTTTGCTGCAACTCCGCCCCCCACTACAATAGTGGTAAGCCCAAAATTTACGGCGCAGTCGATCGCTCTTTTTGTTAAACCCTTGGCTACTGTTTCCTGAAAGCTGGCCGCAATATCATTAATTGTAGAGTCAGGCAAGATGCCTTCCGCACCCACATTGTTATTTTGTTTCTTGAGTTTCTGCACTAATTGCAAAACTGCGGTTTTCAAGCCGCTAAAACTGCTGTCGTAAGGATGGTAGCCCCCACCAGGCAAAGAAATTCTGCCTTCTGGTAGAGGGTATGCTTGGGGATTGCCAAGGGCGGCCAATTTGTCAATCAGCGGCCCGCCGGGATATCCTAGCTGCAACAGTCTCGCAACTTTATCAAAAGCTTCGCCGGCGGCGTCGTCGCGTGTGTGTCCTACAGTTTCATAAACGCCGCAATCTTTGACATAAATAAAGCTAGTGTGTCCCCCGGAAACTAACAAACACAAAAACGGTGGCTGCAAGTCGGGTTCGGTAAGGTAAGAAGCGTAGATGTGCCCTTCGAGGTGGTGGACGCCTAAAAAAGGTTTTTGATGGACTATTGCCAAGCTTTTCGCCGCTGTCAGCCCGACTAACAATGCACCTACTAAACCGGGGGCACAAGTCGCTGCAATGCCGTCAATTTCTGACCAACTGAGGTTTGCTTCACCGAGACACTGGGCAATTACCTGATTGAGCATTTCTAGGTGACTCCGCGAAGCCACTTCCGGTACTACCCCGCCAAACTGCTCGTGGATTTTAATTTGCGATGCTACAACATTGCTGCAAACTTGACGATTCTTAACAATTGCTGCTGCTGTTTCGTCACAACTTGTTTCGATTGCGAAAATGGTTGCCATTAACTGGTAATTTTATTTGATAGGTTAGTTATTGCTAGCTTAACTAATTCGGTGCAAGTCCCCCGCTCTACCTGTACTCAGGTTATTGTTAAGGGATTTTTGCCCGATCGACAGGTAAGGCCATCATCTGATGCAATGAAGGAATATCCTCGCGGTATTGCTAGCTCAGCATTGACCTATCAAAACGCGAATCCCTCACTCTATTGGGATTTGCCACATCAATGATGGATACTTTACACTGTCAACAAACACGGTAATCTGGGTTCCAGATTGGCAAGTTGAAATGCTTGTACAAAAACTTATTGTTTTGTAACAAAAGGAAACAATTCCATGCGACGATTGTTTGCTGCAATTTTAGTGTTGAGTGTCTGGTTCAGTTTTGCTCCAGTTGCTTCGGCTTACAATTTAGTGCCGTGCAAAGACTCTCCCGAATTCCAGGAACTGGCTAAAAATGCGCGTTCTACGAATGGCGACCCCGCATCTGCGAAAGCAAGATTCGATCGCTATTCTCAAGCTATGTGCGGCCCGGAAGGATACCCGCACTTAATCGTAGACGGCAACTTGAGCAGAGCAGGGGACTTTTTGATTCCTAGCATACTGTTCTTGTATATGGCAGGTTGGATTGGTTGGGTGGGCCGTTCTTATCTGCAAGTTACCAAAAAATCAGCAACACCAGAGGAAAAAGAGATTATTATCGACGTTCCTTTGGCCATCAAATGTATGCTGAGCGGCGTTTTATGGCCTCTGGCAGCTATCACATCAATCACCAGCGGTGAAATGTTTGCCAAGGAAGACGAAATTACTGTTTCCCCCCGCTAAAATTGGGAAATGGAGAAGAGCTAATAGCTAACAGTTAAGTAATTAACTGCAAATTAGCAATTAGGCGTAGACCGATCGGCAATTACCAACTGTCTCGAATTTTCAGGAGCAGAATTCATGCAATACTTTGTCAAGTTTCTTTCGACCGCACCAGTATTGGCTATCCTTTGGCTATCTATTCAAGGCGCGGCTTTAATTGAATTTAACCGCTTTTTCCCCGACCTGCTTTTCCATCCGATGCCTTAAGATTTGAGGGAAATTAGGTTGCAAAACCTAGGAGTTAAAAGTTGAGAGTTTTGATTTTTGAATTATGAGTTACAGGTTAATTTAAAACTCAAATATCAAAACTCTCAAACCATACCCGTTCATGCTAGACAGCGCATAAATAGGTAAAATCCAAGGATATCAACTATTTAGTTATCAAATTAGTTACCAATGACTAATGATTAATGACTAATGATTAATGACTAATGACTAAATGACTAATGACTAATATTGTGAATCGATGAAGTCTTATATCGCCGCAGCAATTCAAATGACTAGCTTGCCTGACCTGCAAAAAAATTTGGTTCAGGCAGAGGAATTAATCGACCTGGCAGTACGTCGGGGTGCGGAGTTAGTTTCCTTACCAGAAAATTTCTCGTTTATGGGAGAAGAGGAGGAAAAGATTGCTTCAGCAGAGGCGATCGGACTCCAAAGCGAAAAATTCCTCAAAACGATGGCCCAACGGTTCCAGGTAACGATTCTGGGCGGCGGATTTCCAGTGCCGACTGCAGGGGGGAAGGTATACAATACTTGTTTGCTGGTAGACCCAAACGGCACTGAAGTGGCAAGGTACAGAAAAGTACATTTGTTCGATGTGGATGTTCCCGACGGCATTACTTACAGGGAATCGAACACTGTGAAAGCTGGTGAAGATTTGCCGTCGGTTTATGTGTCGCCGGAGTTGGGGACGCTGGGACTTTCGGTGTGCTATGACGTGCGGTTCCCGGAAGTGTACAGGCATTTGTCGTACAAGGGGGCTGATATTTTGTTCGTGCCGGCGGCGTTTACTGCTTACACTGGCAAGGATCACTGGAAGGTTTTGTTGCAAGCTAGGGCGATCGAGAATACTTGTTATATGATTGCCCCTGCACAAACTGGCCGCCACTACGGCCGCCGTCAAACTCACGGTCACGCGATGATTATAGACCCTTGGGGTACGGTTTTGGCGGATGCTGGAGAGGAACCGGGTGTGGCGATCGCAGAAATTAATCCCGATCGACTAGAACAAGTCCGCCGCCAGATGCCGTCGCTGCAACACCGGGTTTTTATTTGAAGGAATTTTGAGATTAATTAATCTCAAAATTTCAGTCCCCGTCAACGATAAGACCTGAAAAGTTTTTATTCTAGCGAGGAATTGTGTCGGTTCGTACACAAAAAAACTTAGATCGGGTGGGTGCGATCGACAACAATAAGCGGGTGGGGGCGGATTTACGCCGATCGATGAGTGATATTGTCGATCGGACGTGACTCTGGCCCCGACAGCTTAATATATTGTTTTTTCCCGCAGATGAACGGCCAATAACTCGCGATAAAATATCTAATGCAGGTTCAATGGGCGTGCACTTCTGCTAAAAGGCGAATTGGCGAAAGTAGAATTGCACGAAAAGCGTCTTTTTGGGATAAATGAAACACACTCTTTCGGTTTTAGTTGAAGATGAAGCGGGTGTCCTCACTCGAATTGCTGGTTTGTTTGCCCGTCGGGGTTTTAATATTGAAAGTCTGGCCGTTGGCCCGGCGGAACAAGGGGGAGTGTCTCGGATTACGATGGTTGTACCGGGAGATGACCAAATTATCGAGCAGTTGACAAAGCAACTGTACAAGTTGATTAACGTGCTTAAAGTTCAGGATATAACGGAAATTCCCTGTGTGGAACGGGAGTTGATGCTGCTGAAAGTTAATGCTGCTAGCGGGACGCGATCGGAGATAATTGAGTTAGCTCAAATTTTTAGAGCGCGAGTTGTGGATATTGGTGATGATACGCTGACATTGGAAGTTGTGGGAGATCCCGGTAAAATGGTGGCGATCGTCCAGGTTCTGAATAGATTTGGGATTAAGGAAATTGCTCGTACTGGGAAAATTGCCCTGACGCGGGAGTCGGGGGTAAATACTGAGTTTCTCAAGTCTTTGGAAGCGAAACTTTAAGGAAGAAGGAAGAAGGAAGAAGGAAGAAGGAAGAAGGAAGAAGGAAGAAGGAAGAAGGAAGAAGGAAGAAGGAAGAATGTTTTAACTTCCAATTGCTAATTTCCAATTTCCAATTCCCGATTTCCTTTTCCCACTTTCCTTTTACCAATGACTACTAACTAATGACTAATGACTGATGACTAATTACCATTTAGGTTGACTTTCTATCAAAAGTGTGGCTGCCATGCTGTCTATCGGCTTTGAGAAAAAGTATCCTTGTCCGTATTCGCATTGCAGCGCTCTGAGTAAATTAAGCTGTTCGCTGGTTTCGATTCCTTCAGCAATTACATCCATACCTAAATGACTGGCTAAAATTAAAATTGTCTGTACGATGGCTTCGTTGCCTTCATCTTCAGTCATGCGGCTAACAAAAGCTCGATCAATTTTTAAAGCATCAGTTGGAAAAGTGTGCAGGCGGCTTAAAGAAGAATAGCCAGTGCCGAAATCGTCAATATATAATTGAATTTCTAATTTTTTCAATTCCGCGAGGATAGCGACTGCTGATTCGGCATTTTCCATGATGACGCCTTCAGTAATTTCTAACTTTAAACTGCGGGGGTCAAGCTGAGTTTCTTGTAAAATTTCGCGGATGCGATCGATTAAATCCGGTTGTTTAAATTGTTGGTTAGAAAGGTTGACGCTGACAGTCAGCGGCGGATTTGTTGGGAATTTTTCGTGCCACTCGTGGATCTGACGGCAAGCCGATCGCATCATCCACCAGCCCATAGGTATAATCAATCTAGTTTCTTCAGCTACTAAAATAAACTCGCCAGGAGATACGACACCCCGCTGCGGGTGATACCACCGCAGCAGCGCTTCAAAACCGCTGATTTTACCGCTGATTAGAGAGACGATGGGCTGATAGTAAAGCTGAAATTCCTGGGAGTCTAAAGCGCGTCGCAGGTCGTTTTCCAGTTGCAAAAGGGCGACGGCGCGAGTGTGCATACTTAAGTCAAAAACTTCGTGGCGAGCTTTGCCCAATCCCTTCGCATGATACATGGCAGCATCTGCATCTCGGAGCAGTTCTTCCGGTCGATCGTACAACATGGGTAAGGGGACAGGGGGAACAGGAGAGTCGGAAGATAAGCAAGACAAAGAAGTTTCCCGATCGATATTTCCCAGATTTTCGAGGCTCGACAGTTTGCTGGTTTCCCTTGGATACGTAGGAAAACCAGAACAAACAATCCCAATGCTAGCACTGGTAAAAACTTGATATTCGTTAAGGTAAAAAGGCTCTGCCAGTTCCGCTTGCACTCGTTCGGCAATCACGATCGCATCCTCGGTGCTTTTGATATTTTCCAGCAAAATAGCAAATTCGTCGCCGCCGAGACGGGCAACAGTATCTCCAGCCCGCAAACAGATTCCCAGGCGCTGGGCGATCGCGATCAGCAACCGATCGCCCACTAAATGCCCCAAACTGTCGTTAACAACCTTAAAGCGATCGAGATCGATAAACAGCACCGCAAACAAAATCTCGGGACGGCGTTTTGAAAGAGCGATCGCGTGCCCCAAGCGATCCATAAATAAAGCTCGGTTGGGCAAACCGGTTAGCATATCGTGCAAAGCATCGTGTACTAACTTATCTTCTGCTATTTTGCGGAGGGTAATATCTTCGACAGTGCCTTCGTAGTAAAGTAAATTTCCGTCAGGGTCGCGAACTGCCCGGCCGTTCTCGGAAACCCAGATAGTAGTGCCGTCAGCCCGGTAAACTTGGGACTCGAACTCAGACACAAAACCGTGTTTTTCGATCGCGCGCAAAAACTCGACCCGCCGGTTGGGATCGACGTAAAGTTGGCGGTCTATGTCTTGGATATTCGCGATCAATTCGGCGGCCGACTCGTAGCCGTAAATTCTCGCCAAAGCAGGGTTAGCGCTGAGGTAGCGTCCGTCGGGCGTTGTCTGAAAAATGCCTTCGATCGCATTTTCAAAGATACTGCGGTATTTCTCTTCCGCCTGTTGCAGCGCGAATTCTGCCTGCTTGCGATCGGTGATATCCGTCAACGTGACGAGATAGCCTAGAACTTCACCGCTTTTGGTCATTTCTGGCACTGCTTGCCAAAAGACCCAGGTTGTGAAGTCACCCTTGCAAAAACGGTACTCTAACTTACAGGGCAACTTGTCTGTGACAGCGCGATACCACTGGCTCAAAACACGCTCGCGGTCTTCCGGATGCACACTTTGTGCCCAACCTTCGCCTATTGCCTTTAGCGCAGTCAGTCCCGCCATCTCCAAAAATCGCTCATTGACGTACAAGCAATCTCCAGCAGCGTCGGCGCGGAAAATCCCCACCGGCAGTATTTTTGCCAAGGTGTAATAGCGGTATTCGCTTTCTAGCAGCGCGCTGGCTGCTACTTTAGTCTCTGTGATGTCAAACATTGCGCCTTGAAGAATGACAGACTTGCTTGCTTCATCGCGAACTGCGGTCGCTTGATCGCGGAACCAGACGACTCGACCGTTGCGGGCGATCGCGCGGTATTCTGAAACCAGCGACCCCTCGCAGAAGATATCTTCTCCATCAGTGAATTTCTGTGTGGCGTTTTCAACTAACACGCGGTCACGGTCTTCTGGGTGAACGAGTTTCAGCCACAGGTCGGGATCTGCTCTCCATTCAGCTACAGAATAACCTAGAAAAGTCTCGATTTGCGGGCTGATGTAAAGTTTGGCAGCCTTGCGGTTGAGGGGAGAAATGTAGGTGACAGCGGGCATTTGTTCTACCAGGGCGCAGTATTTCGCTTCTACAGTGGACAGTGCTGCTTCTAGGCGCTGCCGCTCTAATTCGGCGGCGGCCCGTCCGGCAAAGATGCTGAGAATTAATCGGAATTTGGCAAGATGTGCTTCGACCAGGGGTCGATCGTGAAAAATACAAATAATGCCTAAAGGTTCCCCGTAAGAGTTTTTCAGCAAGACTCCCAGGAAACTGCGCGCACCTGTAACTATCGGTCTGCGGTCTTCTGGAAAGGTTTCCCAGAGGTAGTCGGGACACGAATACATTCCCGCCTCCAGCACCCGCGCTTCGGGAGTATTGGCGGTGTCGCACTCAAAGTTTGGCTGCTGCTGTCCGTCGCTCCACAAACTGATAAGTTGCAATCTATTGGCCGCAGCATTGGTGCGTGCCTTCGACTTAATCGATTGGGCAGCGACGGCGGTGCGAACTCCTAGTGCTGAGGCTAAGTGGCCAACTAAGGCATCAAAGAATTCAGCTCCCCCCGGCGAATCAGTAGCTGCTAGGATTTCGCCCAGCAAATGTTCCTCTAATTGCTCCGAAGCAGTAACTTTGGGAGGATTTTCGGCATTCGGGCGATCGACATTTTCTCCCATCGAACCCGAAATGCCCAGACATAGGCTTTTGCAGGTTCCAGGCCCCACAATAGGCGAAGAATTCACACTTAGACGCTCTTGCTTGGCGAAGAATACAGCGCGGCCCCTACCTAAAACTTTACCCAAGAAGCTGTCAGTTGCCGGCCACAGATTTGAGTTCGGGAAAATCAAAAAGTTTTTCCGCATTTTCAATCCCGCAGATAAATCGTCGGGCTTTAATTCTGCCAACTGCCGTTGCTCTTGGGCTAGCGGTAGACTAGATGGCCTTCGGTGGCACTTGAGATAAATCGCCGACACCAAGGCTAAAGTCGCCGATAATCCCAGAAGATATGCAAGAATCTCAAAGTAAAAAAATAAATGTAGCTCGAACATCGATTAGCACCGCTCGACAATTGTTGTAGTTATCTGAAGCCAATCTATTTAAAAATAACTAAGTATCGCCACGGATGGGTAACGAATACAAGGTCAGATCGCCGTAAAGGCGACAAGAGAGTTAACCGTTCACAAAAAACCGGGCAATACTTGGCATTACCGAACTTTTTGTGGTTATTTTCGTACAGGATAAACCCGTACAGGTGAAATTGCAGACATATATATATGGTTGTGGCAGTCCTCTAAGGGTGAGTTTGCGTTTACTTTTATAATCATATTTAACGCTGCATTCACATCAGCATTAATCCGACTTTCATTGAAAAACCTAAACCACCCTCGTTTACCTCTCTTACTTTGGTAAGACTCTTGCTTACCTACAGGCTCTAAATCCCCAAACCTGCGCTTATTTGTATAAGATGCTTGTGTAACTATTACCTTGATACCGAATAACGCAGTTTTGTAAGTAATAAATTTTATGAGCTGGGTAGGAGAAATTACCACAAAATTCTTATGTTTTTTTTCTGATTTTCTATTTTGTTTAGCCCTCACATTTGTACCCCTAATTAACTGAATTATTTTCTCATCCACCAACCGCTTGGCAATCAAACTGCTGGTTTGATGAAGGTAGTTTTTTAATCGCTTGTTTCGATTAAAGGTGATTTGCTGGATTGGGCGCGTGGTAGATTTTCCCTGGTCAAGTTTTGACTGTAAAAATGGTCGGCGCTGATTGAAACCTTGATTAATTAATTTGAGATGTTTTTTATCATAGATAGGTGGAGTAAGTGTTGGCTTATTGGAGGCCCAAACTACGAGGTTATCAATCCCTAAATGTCTACCTTGTCTGAGGTGGTCATTTAAATCCACCAACGTTACAGGCTTTTGATTGGCAACATTAATAAAGTATATCGCTGCTGTAAAACCTCTCCTTACCTTGATTAAATTTGGAAATTTTGTAGAAATTATTATGTCATTTAGAGATAAATGAAGTAGTTCATTATTTTTGTCACCTCCCCTTTTGTCTAGCGATTGGTTATCATGAATGAACAATTTACCTCCCCAGATTTTATGTTGGTATTGGGGGAGGCTGGGGAGAAATGAAAATCGAGGTAGATTTCGGTCATAAGCTATTCTTGACTTTTGGCAATCCTCCCTATCGTGAAGAACTTGTTTGAGAACTTGATTGCTAATTTTAGCAAATGATTGAAAGCCATCTGTAGGTTTTAATATGGCAGATAACTGTCTGATAATTCTGGTACTACCAACTTTAGCTCCCGAAGGAAAAAAGTATTTTCTCATATAATATTTACCCTGATTGTAGAGATTTATCGACAGAATCGATAAGTCATCAAACTGTTTATAAAACTGATGCTGTCCATCTATGTAAGGCCTTTCAACAACAATCATAAATTTTGGGATAAACGAAAAGTTTTTTGTTGCTTTGCTAAGCAATATACAATAAAGTCTAGGGATTATCCGATCTAGTGTAACACCCATGATGAAAGCGATCGTTTTTCAAACGCCCGGAAGCCCGTCCGTATTGAAGCTGCAAGATATCCCCGCCCCTACTATACAAACAGAAACTGATGTTTTGGTACGCTTGCGAGCGGCGGGTATCAATCCGATCGATACTAAGTTGCGATCGCGCGGCACTTTTTACCCCGAGAGAACTCCTCACGTTTTGGGGTGCGACGGTGCTGGAGTCGTAGAGGCTGTCGGTGCTGGTGTGCAAAGTTTCCAAGTGGGAGACGAGGTTTTTTTCTGCAATGGCGGTTTGGGCGGGTCGATCGGTACTTATGCTGAGTTTGCCGTTGTAGACGAACGCTTTCTCGCCCTCAAGCCTGCTGCTTTAAGTTTTGTTGAGGCGGCGGCGGCACCGTTAGTTTTAATTACAGCTTGGGAATCGCTGTACGATCGAGGGCGCTTGCAAGCCGGCCAAAAAGTGCTGATTCAAGCTGGTGCCGGCGGTGTCGGCCACGTCGCGGTACAGTTGGCGAAGTTGCAAGGGGCAGAGGTTTGCACGACTGTCAGTTCTGAGGAAAAAGCCAATTTTGTCAAGCCCTTAGGTGCAGATTCAGTTATTTTATACAAAAATACCAATGTTGTCGATGAGGTTTTGACTTGGACTCAAGGACAAGGAGTTGATTTGGCTTTCGATACAGTCGGGGGAGAAACTTTTTACCAAACTATTCCGGCTGTGAAGATTTATGGAGATTTGGTAACCATTTTGGAACCCGATCCAGCTTTGGGCAATTTGAAAACAGCGAGAATGCGGAATCTGAGAATTAGTCTGGAATTAATGTTAACCCCGATGCTGGAAGGTTTGGTGGAGGAACAGGAACAGCAGGCTCATATTTTGCAGAAGTGTGCTCGTTTGTGCGATCGCAACTTGCTAAAAATTCACGTCAGCAAAACTTTCCCTCTCGAAGAAGCGCAAGCCGCTCACGAACTGTTAGAAACAGGCTCGGTAACCGGTAAAATAGTGCTTGAAATTGCGGCTGGTTAAAAATGCGGATGGTTAAATAAGAAATTCACAACTGATATCATGTCCGGTCGAGGAACCGCGCTTTTTGTAGCGCGGGTTCACCAAGAAGACCTGCCAATAATTGACAATCTCAAAAACTCGCCCCGAGCGGGATATTATGCTTAATCGATCGGACATGATATGAAATTCTTGGACAGAAAGGTGCAAAATCCTGGTTAATAATTTTGAGAGAGTTCTGGCTAATTCAACGACCAAGGTGAATCTTGGTTTTATATCAAATCCGTTGGCATCGGAATGATTGATCTGTCTCTTCCGTTTCTCTGTATCCTCTGCGCCCTCTGCGGTTTCATCATTCCAATACAACCGGAATTCATATTATTACGCTGATGATTAAAAGGCTGGCAGCCTAAAAAATGTCAAATCGGTTCTATAAACAAGAGCGAAAACCGCATAGGAAAAATGCCGCTGTCGATCGACAAATTTGGGCGTCAATTGCTGAAGTTGACACGACGAAAGGCACGGCGCCGTGTCCTAATTTTGGATAACTAACGGCGATTCACTTGTAACCAAATTTCCAGCGTCACCAGCAGCCACAGCTTCAGCCCATAGCGGGGAAAAACTTCCCCACGATAGTTTAGCCACTCGCGGATTAGTGTTCGATCGAGGTAAGGCGCGATCGCCGCATGACGATTCAGCAGCAACGATCGCGCTTGCCGCTGCCAATCCCTCAAAAACCACTGCTGCATCGACATCACCATCCCGCTTTTCGGACGGTTGACAATGACATCGGGCAGCAAATCCGCCACAGCAGCTTTGAGAACCGCTTTTTCCTGCGCGCCCGAAAGCTTATATTCTGGCGGAATTTGCAAACTTAGTGCCACCATCCGCGAATCAAACAAAGGCGATCGAGCTTTTAGTCCCGCCGCAGCCGTGAGATTATTTACCTTGGTCAAAATGTAATCGGCTCCTTTAAACTCAATGTTGAGCCGCATCAGCCGATTCAAAAACGTCGTTTCTGTCTGTTGCAATTCCTCAGCAAAGACGGAAGGCGCATTCTTCACCTTTTCCCAAACCTCCGGCTTCAGCAAACGCGGCAAATCCACATAACATTTTTGAAACGAAGTCAAGTAAGCTGCGATCGGATCGGCTTTAACCTGAATCGAACCATACAAACTATTCAGCAGCATCGGCTTATTTTTCGGCCCGCCAAAGCACGGATCGCCGCCTTCGCCATTCAGTACCACGTCTGCGAATTGCTTTGCCGATCGCCCCAGCAGCAAATTTGGCACCGTCAAGCCTTCCCCCACCGGATCGTCCATCGCCGCCAGCGTTTCCGGTAGCAACTCCCAAATTTGCTGCGGCGAAACTTCCAAAACGTGGTGCTCAGTGGCACAATGCGCTGCAACGATGTTGGCAAATTCAATCTCGCTGGGATATTGAGCGCCAAAGTGCATCGAGAAAGTGTGTACCGGACGATCGTGCAGCCTTGTGGCGATCGCCGTGACGCAACTTGAGTCAATCCCGCCCGAAAGATATGCTGCGACTGGTTCTCCCGCTGGTAGCGCTTCCTGCACCAGTTGTTCCAAAAGCGATCGCACTTGTTGGCTGTGCCATTCCAAAGGGCGATCGGCGTTAGTAATTTGCTCCTGTGGCTGCCAGTATCTCTGCGCCTCAACATCCGGTAAGTACAAGTAGCTACCGGGTCGCAACTCTCGCACCGCTTCCCACAGCGTTTGTGCTCCGGGTACAAACGCACAGCACAAGTAGTCGCGCAAAGCAACTAAATCAAGTTCTCGATCGTGATACGGATTGAGCGATCGCAGTCGAGGCGCGATCCAGCGAGTAGTTCCTGCACGGGTGTAATAAAGCGTTTTGGCTCCCACGCGATCGCGCCCCAGACACAAGGTTTGCTCGTCTCTATCCCACACGGCAAGGGCAAATTGTCCTGACAGCAAGCTCAGTGTTTTAGTACCGTACTGCTCCCACAGCCACGCGACGATCGCCAAATCGGTCAATCCATCTGTGTCAATCTGTTGTTTGAGCGTGGGGGTGCGATCGAAGCAGCAGTCACCTACCAGCACAAATCGCTGATTCGGGCTGAAGGTGGGTTCAGCTCCGATTATGGCAAAACCGGAAGTTTCCCAAGTTGCAGGGTGCGATCGGGCTGCGGGGCCCCAAGCAATGACCCAATTAGGGTAGATAGACTTCTGAGTCTGCATTTTAAATTAGACATCTCCCATAATTAATTATTGTGGAACAGGCATCTTGCCTGTTCAAAACAGGCAATTCTTGCGATGACTATTACATTAAAAAACGTCTGAAAGTAACTTATAAATCACTAACAATCGTGTTATAGTGTTTTGAAATGTAGCCGCCCAACCAAGGCGGCTACATCGAAAGATACAGACTAGAGCAAAAATCTAGAAACCGTCTAGAAAACCAGAACCTTGACAAACCAATAGTTTCAGGAGAAACAACCAATGAGAGCCGACAAACGTCCTCAATCAACTTGTGATGTGAAGGTATCCGCCGACGGTAATTCGTTGCGACTCGGGTTTCCGAAGCGTCACACCCCACTGTGGGAGATGTTAGATGGTAAATCACTGAAGGGTAAGCCCAAGTACATCTATCTGACCAAGCAAGGTTTCCGGGCTGACAACCCCGAGGACTGGAAGCGAGCGGCGCAAATTGCGATCGCAATCGAAGCCGACCTTGACCACCCAGAGTGGGAAAAGTTATTCGACAGAACCCTTGCTAAGTACGGACTGGGTGACGGTAAATATGCCAAGTTAGCAGACGTGCTCCAATTACCGGGAGCCAAGCAGCCAGAACCCGAAATTACTGTTGGGGAGATGTGGGAAGATTATCTGGAATGGAAACAAAGCCAATTAGAGCCAAGTACATTCCAAACAAAATTTGAAAGGGTATACACAAATGCTTTGAAAGGACTTGTTTGGAATAAAAAGAATCGAAAATATATCGACACGGAGAACGATATATGGACAGCAGCAATATCAAATAATATTGCTGAAAAGATTCTACTCATTCCTTTGTGTGACACGAATAAACACAGTTTATTACTCGCTCTTAACGAGGCATTTATTCGTGCTACACAACTTAACAAGTACAACCTTCCATCTGTTAACCCATTTTTTGAATTGTGGAAGAAAGCCAAACCCGACACCAGAGATAAATACAAATCAAAAATCACTGATGATGGATTAGTGATTGAATGGTGGCAGGTTCAAGATGCCAATGATGATGACCTTGAAAAGGATAGACGTGCTTTCACTAAAGAAGAACGTGACATCATCATTACAGCGTTTTACGAGTCTGACAAAGATTATGAACGTCAAATTGCACCATTAATTGAATTCTTGTTTTTAACAGGATGCCGTCCAGGTGAGGCATTTGCATTAAGGTGGCAAGATGTCATGTTTGAGCGTGGAATTATTCGTTTTAGTAAAAGTTATGCAGCGTCAACAAAGACAACGCAATGCACTAAAACTAAAACAATTAGAATGTTCCAACTCTATCCCCAACTAACAGACCTTTTGAACCGCATTAAGCCAGACAATTTTCACTCTGTTGACTTAGTGTTTCAAAATAAAAATGGTAAGTCATTTAACAGTGGGCTTCACGGTCAAGCGTGGCTAGGTTACAGTACAGGAGAAATAGGAGGAAGAAAGTATCACTATTCTGGCGTAGTTAAGCGCTTAGCAGACGAAGGGCAAATTTCTGGATATTTACCTCCGTATCATGCCCGTCATACTTACATTACCCTCACAGCACACGCCAACAAAGAGAATACTTCTGCATTAATGCTGTTAGCTCATGCTTGTGGCAACAGTGTAGAAGTGATTCTAGGACATTATTTAGGAGTTGATAAAAGTATCAAATTGATTCAAGTTTAACTCTCATAATTTACCCGTTGACCGCCCTTTTTAAGGGGCGGTTTTTTATTGGCGATCGCCCGGCCCGGGAATAGGAGATTTTCATTCACGTTGTGTGCATGATGTGAAGGAAATAAGGGAGTGCTAGTTAGTCTTTGCCTGCATTTTTTGGCGTAGCCGCCCAACCAAGGCGGCTACTTGGAGAAATGCCGTAAACAGCCACTAAAAAACCCGGTTGTTACACCGGGTAAACCCTAAAAGAACCTCGAATCAAGCCAATTGACAGGATAATCTTATTCTACAGCCGGAGGTGTAGGTTGCTCTGACATCCGCGCTACCAACTCTTGTAATTGGGACTGAGTGACACTTTCATCTGTTACGTCAAACCCGTTTTCCTCTTCTAATTTTGCGATACGTTCTGAAAGAATAGCGTCCCGTTGTACCAACATCTTAAAAGCCTCGATAATCAAGCTCCAAACGTTCATTTTAACTGTCCTTACGTACTGTGATGACGTATCAATCATAACACGCTCACTTTGTCTTAACGCGGTAAAAACTACGGCTTACACGGTAGAAGTAAAAATCAAGGTAGTAATTTATACTTTTAATTTTCGGTGCTAGTCTGTTTACCTTCATTTTCTGGCGTAGCCGCCCAACCAAGGCGGCTACTTGTAAAAAGGCACATCTAAACACCCATTGACTTCTTCTCTTTGAGGCGTTTAACCATGTCTCTTAATTCTGGCTTCATGTCGCTTTTCTTGGGATTGATACCCATCGCGTCTTTGACTAGAAAAATATCCAATGATTTAATTTTAAAAAGTTCATCTTTTTTTTTTTAAAACTCCTCTCGAATTGCGCCTTTGGCTGCTGCTTCCCTTCCTTGTTCTGTAGTTCTTTTGGGGGTAGTACCACTACTAGAACCTTTGCCACTTGACGTACTTCTACCACCGCTAGCTTTGACCATTTCTTAACACCTCATTTATAGATATTTGACCTGGTTTAAATTGCCATTTGACAATAGGGATGACACTTGGTTGTAACATATTGCCTAGCATTTTCTACTTGTGTATCTGTTTTTAAACCTGACACGTTAATTTTTTTAGGTTCTTTTTTTCCAAAACCTTTATGACCTTCAAAAATAGTAAAACAAACAGGAAGTTCTTCTGGTACGGGTACTGGTTCAAACCCGATCGCGTCTGCGACAAATTCAATTTTTCTACCATTTTCAGCAACGGCAGCCATCATTTGAACCATTTGCATCATAGCTGCTATCTCAAAGCGCTGCGTACTATTGCCGTCTGACATGGTTTCCGCCATCATTTCGTACATAGCGGATGCCCACGCTGTAGCATTAGCATTTTGCCACTCAGACCCTAGTGGCTTACTTTTAGGATTAATAATTAACCCATTAGCAAGCATCCGAAATAAAGCTTGTGTGATTGCATAGTAATCAACACAGTTGTCATTACCTTTGCCCCCAGGTACAAGGAAAGCGTTGCTAACGGGGAATTTATTTTTTTTAAGTTTCGCGATTCCAAGATACTTGTAAATTTCTTCTATTTTGTCGCAACAATTATTCATAGGCTTGAAAGTGGGTGGAGTATTTGGCAAAACAACAGGAACTAAAACAGAAGGTGGAGGCGTAATCGAAGGGTTTTTTGGGATAGGACTGCCAACAGGACAAATGACTGGATCTAGTCTTCTAAGATAAACTTTAAAATTATTAATAATTCCATGATGCCCTATCTGATTATCAATATAAAACGGAATATTGCGAGTGTACATCTCATAATCATACTCAAAATTTAATTCGGCTACCCATGAACCGGAAGTGCCACCTCCTTTTTTTGACCATGTAGAAAAGTGTTGATACCTTGTATATGTTGCATAACTGTACTTATTTACTACCCAATTACCAACACCAAAAGCCGTGTTAGCCATTTCTGGATTAAATGGATCGTAAACAACGGTTCCACCTGATACTGTTCCACCACTATCTGCGTACTTAGTCGCATATTCATAATCATCCGCAATAATTTTAATTCCTTCTAAAAATGGATAAGTTTTATTTTCTAAATCGACAAAATCAGGGTTACTTAAGTTGTTACCTATAATAAAAATTAATTCGTAACTACTTCCATCAGCACAAGTATATCCTAATGGTAAATTATTAGGATTACGATTAATAGAAGGTGTAGGATTTGCTGGTGGAGGCGTCGTTGCTACCTGTGCGTTTGAACTAGGCTCAAAAATTACACATAATTCACCGCCAGGGACTCCATAACACAAGGATAAGGTTTTTTTACCCCGTCTGGCGATGCTGTTACTTCCACTTTTGCGCCAGCAATTGATATGCTTCCGCCAATTCCTTTTTCGTCATCAATCGAAGCGCTACCACCAAAACCGCCAATATTAATGGCTGCGGCAGCACCTTGAATACTAATTTTACCTCGTTCATCATAGCCGACTTTTCCGCCAATATTCACTCCTAATTTACCTTTGGGTGAGCCTACATTAACACCTACTTCAAGAGTTTTATTATTTGCGTCCGCTTCAACTGTTAATCCTTGTTGACCGATTAAGTTGTCAATCCCTACAGTTAATTTGCCTTTTACTGTAATTCCCCCACCAGCGCCAATTTCGCGCTCTGCTGATGTGTTTAAACCCTGCAAAGGGTTTGTTGATTCTGTACTTTTTTTACCAGCATTAAAGCTCCCTCCCTCAGAGGGTTTTGATAAATTAGGTTCACTTTTTCTCAAGTTGGGTGGCATAATTAATTAGAATAAATAAGTAGAACAGTAAAAGGTTTAGACAATATGCTTGCAGAATTTCCAGCTTTATTTTTAATACTTATCCCGGTTGAACTTAAGAACCAAGAAAACTCGTAACCCGCTGCCTCTAAATAATTTGGACCGATATAAGCATTAGTAAGGTAGTTAACAATTACGTTACAGGCTATAACTTTTGTTCCGTCAATTCCATGTGCTATCGCTACCGCGTCGCCTTGTGTTGCGCTCGTTGTTCCTATCAATCTTTTAGTTCTTATCGCGACATCATTGCCAAGCGTAGTATAGCCAGGAAATCGAAGGTTGTTGACTGTATCTGTCAAGAATATGTTACTTGCAGCAGCGCTATAACTATCATTTAATCGACGCATGGTTACAACACCTGCGCTGCTTAATTCTAAGTCTACAAGCTTGCAATTACTTGGGGCAGCACTGGCACTTAACGATAAATAAGAATTGGCTCCCGTAGAAAATAAGGTTGCAGCCGTTCGGGCCGAATAACCCGATAAGCTTCCAACACCACTCGAAACTACTTCTTTTAAGAAAGATGTTATTTGCGAAAAGACTTTAAGACCGTTTACTATTTGGTCTTTGCTTGAAGATACAAGCTCAGTAATATTTTGCCAAGTGCGATCACCTCGGAGTAAAAAATCTGATTGTCCAGTAGCAGCACCAGATACCAACCCACTTGTGCCAGCAGTAGTCGAGGTGGCTGCCCCAAAAGGTTGTAAAAGCGTCTCTAATGCTGTTAAACGAGTATTAAAAATATCTGTATTGTTTTTTTTTTCAATTGTAATAGTTATCCCCAATTCAATTCCAATAAAATCATTGGCTTTTAACAATCCATTTCCATAGTCTATAAGTTGTACAGCGATACTATCGTTTTTCTCTAAAATTTTTACAGCATTTTGCGCTAAATATGGTCTAAGAATATCAAAATAATCTTCTCTTTCTCGATTGACTAATATTATTTCTGCACGTTTTCGCCACGTTCCAGTATTATTTTTTCTAATTAAAATTCTTAAACCTAATTTTTGTGATTTATTTTCAGATTGAGTAAATAAACTCATTTTTTCACGTTCTGACTCATCTCCATCAAATTCGGGGATAATGCCAGGTAAAAAACTTTTGAGGTTCATATTGCAGAACCAGGACTCTAGATAAACTCCGACTCGTTCGTCGGCATCAAAAGTCATGTCTCTAAGATGAGCAATTTCAATCACAGAATTTGCTACGTAAGATGAATCGAGGTCAACTGAAAAAGTCCGCGTTACTGTGTCCATATGCTTGCCTTATAGTGCTTTTTTACAAGTAGCCGCCTTGCTTGGGCGGCTATGCCAAAAAATGAAGGTAAAAACTAAGTCGTCACAACAAATTCATTGAATCCGTCAAGCGCCCCTTCCTTAAATCCTTCGAGAAAATTTCCCAAGTCCTCGTTAGTTTCGGTAATTTTTTCGATTTTATCGTCAATTTTTTGGTTAATTACAAATGATTGACCCTCTTGTAATCCCCAATTAGCAATTTTTTCATCAATCGATTTAATGCCCGTCCGAATATTTTCTCGTGCAAATTTTCGTAAATTCATATATCCAATCTTAAATGCGAGATTTCGGGCATACCTAATGAAAGCGTTAGCCAGGTTTGATAATTCGTCAATAATTTCTTCCGTGATATTGTTTCCCGTATCTTGTTCAGCTTGAATTGCTACCGCAGCAGCTCCCGTAATATTTATTTTTAATTTAGGGTTACTTTTCCCACCGCCTAAAAACATCCCAATAAGTAATCGTCCGACACTTTCGCCAAAAGTGTTCATAAATGAACTGTGAACGGCTTTTAATTCAGTAAGAATTGCATTGTCACTTTGCAACCAATCAACATTGATACAGCAGATTGCAAGTTTATAGATGACAGTAGCAGCATTTAGTAAACCAGTTTTTTAGATGTTGAGGATTTATTAAATCGAGGGCGACGGCAATTAATGTATCAATCATTTTTGGGGTAGTTGGAGAAAACTTACGCAGAAAAGACTTAAGTTGCGACCACCATAATTCAATGGGATTAAAATCGGGAGAATACGGTGATAAGTTAATAATACTTGCACCAACTGCTTGAATCATGGGTGCAATAGAAGCCATTTTATGTGCTGGTAGATTATCCATTACTACTACCGCTCCCACCCAAAGTTCCGGGACTAACAACTTTTCGATAAACACTTCAAATGCCTTGCCATCCATTGAGTCATTTATCGTCATTAATGCCAGCACTTTTTTAATACTAATAGCTCCAATTGCTGTGATTTTTGCACCCCGATAAAATGGTTTTAAATCAGATACTCTCGTACCGTGAGGTGAGCGAGCATAATTTCTAGTTAAACCTAGTAAAACCCCCATTTCATCCAGAAAAACCAGGTTCTCGGGAGCTATATTCTTCACTTTTTCCCAATATTCTCCTCTTAATTTTTGCACCCGGTCTGTCGCCGCTTGACTACTGAGTAGCGTCTTTTTTTTTGAGTTAGTCCCAGCCTTTTTAATTCTCGGCACATGGTACTAGGACTTATCCATTGCCCATACATACTACCCCAGTATTCACAATATTCTGACAAGGTGCTATCCGGATATTTTTCTACCAGAGCAACCAGTTCATCTGAGTATCCATTTAACTCACTTTTGAGACTTCCACCCTGACGGAGGGGTTGGATATCTCCTGTAGTTTGCTTGCGTTTTAGTAGCCGTTCAACAAAAGATTTACTGACATCAAATCTGATAGCTAGTTTTCTAATTGATGTGTTACCCTGTTCATAAGCTTTGACTACTTTTTCTCGCAGCTCGATCGGTAATGGTTTCATTACTGCTATTGGTTAGAGTCGATAGGGGCATTTCTACCCCTACCTCTCCTTCAGAACCGGACGTGAAACTTTCGATTCATCCGGCTCC
>NZ_JAUBRN010000043.1:0-65502 GCF_036701875.1 Microcoleus sp. MON1_C5
GGTATTTTAAAATCCCAAAAGCCTTTCGACCCCAATTATGTGATCGCTACCTCTTGACAGGTCAAGACAGTATCTACGATGGGCCGGTAGGGGCGGGTTATACCAACAATATTTGAGGCTGATAAACAATCTACAAAAACCCGCCCCCACCCAACCAATAACCCTCAACCAAAATTCAACGGATCGACATCAATAGTTAAACTAACAGAACGCGGCGTGCGATCGCGCAATCCGATCAAATCCGACAAATCCACCGACTCATCCAAAGGCAACTTCAGCAAAATCTGCCACCGATACCGATTTGCGACCCGCATAATCGCCGCAGGTGCAGGCCCCAACAACTCACACCCCGGTACAGACAATCGCTCAATATACTCCTGACAAACAGACGCCAATTGTACCGCCGTCACCGCGACTTCTGTCGCAT
Source organism: Microcoleus sp. MON1_C5 (assembly GCF_036701875.1). Taxonomy (NCBI): domain Bacteria; kingdom Bacillati; phylum Cyanobacteriota; class Cyanophyceae; order Oscillatoriales; family Microcoleaceae; genus Microcoleus; species Microcoleus sp. MON1_C5. The sequence goes on from NZ_JAUBRN010000043.1 coordinate 428, forward strand.
CTACACTGCTCAACCGCAACAAAATCAGACGCCCCGAAGGTGGATAATTCAGCGCCGCTCTTTCTGCTAATTCTGTTTCCACAAAATCTGCATATTCGTGCCGCCTAACTGCTTGAATAACTCGATGTTCGGGAGTGTAAGTTTGAATAATTACCCGCCCCGGATCGTCGCCTCTGCCCGCACGTCCCGCGACTTGAGTTAATGTTTGAAAAGCTCGTTCGCTTGCCCGATAATCCGATAAGTTCAGCAACCCGTCAGCAGACACAACTCCCACCAAGGTGACTCCAGCTAAATCTAACCCTTTCGTCAGCATTTGCGTACCCAACAAAATGTCAGCTTCCCCATTAGCAAATTGCGTTAATAACCTGCGGTGGTCGCCCTTATTTCTAGTTGTATCGCTGTCAAATCGAATTGCCCGCAATTCGGGAAATAATCTCGTTAATTCCTGTTCTACTCGCTGAGTGCCACTACCAAAGTTTTTGAAGTAAGGAGAACTGCATTCCGGGCAGTTTTGAGGGTGTCGTTCCGTGTGGTTGCAGTAGTGACAGCGCAATATTTCTGCTGTTCCTTCGCCGACGTGGTGATAAGAAAGCGAAACATCGCAGTTCGGGCATTCCATCACATAGCCGCAACTCCGACAAGAGACAAAGGTACTGTGTCCTCTTCTGTGAATAAATAGAATACCTTGCTGTTGTCTTGCTCGCAATTGTTCGAGGGCGTTTTGCAGGGAAGCGCTGAAAATTGAGCGGTTCCCTTGCCGCAATTCTTGGCGCATATCGACTATTTCCACAGGTGGCATCGGGCGCGAATAAATGCGATCGGGCAATGATAAATAATGGATATTTGGTAACGAGTAATAATCTCTTCGCGTCCCGACAAAAGTCTCTAATGCTGGCGTTGCGGAACCTAAAATTAAGGGACAATTTTCTAATTCGGCGCGCCATTTGGCAACGGTGCGGGCGTGGTAGCAGGGGGCTGGTTGGTCTTGTTTGAAGCTGCTGTCGTGTTCTTCATCGAGGATAATTAAGCCGAGGTGAGGTAAAGGCGCAAAAATGGCCGATCGCGTGCCGATGACAATTTGCGGCGTTCCAGTCAGCATCTGACGCCATGTATCGTAACGTTCGCCGTCGGATAGGGCGCTGTGGTAGACGCAAATTTGCTCGCCAAAACGGGCGCGGAATCTGTCTGTAAGTTGCGGTGTGAGGCCGATTTCGGGAACGAGTACGAGGGCGGATTTGCCGCTGGCTAAGATGGGGGCGATCGCCTGCAAATACACTTCGGTTTTCCCGGAACCTGTAACGCCGTGCAGCAGCACTTGACGGAAGCCCGAAAAAGAGTTAATAAACGCTAAAGCTTGAGCTTGAAAATGAGTTAAAGTTTTGGGTGCATCGGGCAATTGAGAAATTCCGCGATCGCCCCTGAGAACTTCCCTTTGGTCAATTACAACGCTACCTTTTTGTTCCAAAGCTTTTACAACCGAAGAACTCGCACTGCAAATTCTCAACAAATCGTTCAGCCACATTTCACCGCCACCGCGCCGCAAAACTTCCAATACTTCTTGTTGTCGCTTGGTTAAATCTGTGACAAATGCACTAGCAATTAATGTCACTGCCGGTTTGAGTTGTGGTTTGGGAGGATTGGGGGGTTCTAAATAACTTTCTACCCAACCGCGTTTCAATAAATCTTTCAATCCCCGATAACTTCCCTTAACTTGGCGCTGGAGGTATTGCCAAGTGTAATCGCCGTTTTTTTGAGCTTGCAGCAATTGCAAAATTTGACTGGCTGCGGGATTGAGAAATGTTTCGGCATTGGGAGAAATAGCACTTTTAATTAAGCGAATTCGGCGCACGGAACGGCTTAACAAACCGGGCGGCAGGGAGGCTCTAATTACTTGAATTAAAGGTGTGCAATAATAGGTGGCAGTGCGAGCGAGTAATTCCCAGTAAGTCGGTGGGAAAAATCCCGTACTGACAACATCTTCGACATCTTTAACCCGCGCCGCATCTAAGTCTGGCGGCAGTTGAGAAATGAACCGAATTGCGATCGCGCCTACCTGTTGACTGCCAAAGGGTACACTCAAAATATCCCCTGGTTGCACGGTAAGTTCCGCAGGTAAACGATAGGTAAATAACTTATTTTCCTCCCCAGACGAGTCCCCCGCAACCCTGAAAGGAGAGTCCACCAATACCTCGATCCACTCTGCCCGCACTGTGGGGCGCTGTGGCGGTTCGCTGCTGCCGTAGGATGCCCCGGCCTCTGCCGCTATAGGGGTTGACAAACCAAAAGTGACAGTAGACATAGGGTTGCACATCAAACTAGGAGGAGCCGCGGTCAAAGGGAGTTTTCATTATCCCTCAGTTTAGCTCGATCGATCGATCTTAGCTGCGGGAATTGGCGATCGGAATCTCGATCACGAATTCAGTGCCTTCTCCCATTGCGGATATGCACTCCAACCTCCCGCCGTGTTTGTCCACAACAATTTGATAGCTAATTGACAGTCCCAAGCCCGTCCCGTGACCGACTGGTTTTGTGGTGAAAAACGGATTAAAAATTTTCCCTTTTACAGTTTCATTCATTCCCAAACCGTTATCTTTGATGCTAATTCTCGTCCAATTTTCGGAAAAAATAGAAGTAGTAATTACAATCTGGCTGGGGTGGGCTTCTATTTCCCCTATGGAAAGCTTTTGATCTCGCTCCCGCACGGCATCAACAGCATTATTAATGATGTTCATAAATACCTGGTTTAATTGCCCCGCATAACATTCAATTTTCGGCAATTGTCCATAATTTTTAACAATTTTTATAGCCGGATGACCGGGTTTTTCTTTAGTTAAGTTTTGCAGAATTAACAATGTGCTGTCAATTCCTTCGTGAATATTAACTGGTTTCTTTTCTGCTTCATCTACCCGCGCAAAGTTGCGTAAAGTCAGCACAATTTCACGGATGCGCTCGGAGCCTACTTTCATTGACGAAAGAGTTTTCAACAAATCTTCGCGCAGAAAGTTGAGGTCAATTTTGTCAATAAAAGCTTCAATCTCTGCATCTGTTTCGGGATACCGATCCTGGTACATTGCGAGCAATTTTAAAATGTCGCCAGCGTAGTCATTGACATAGGTAATATTGCCGTATATGAAGTTGACGGGATTGTTGATTTCGTGGGCGATACCAGCTACCAAAATCCCCAAAGCCGACATCTTTTCTGCTTCGATCAATTTGAGCTGCATTGTTTGCTGGTTTTCCAGAGCTTTTTCTAGTGTAGACATTCTTGCTTTTAAAATATTTTCGGAATCTCTAAATTCCTCAGTGACTATTTTTAGCAAAGATTCTTTTTTCTGATTAAGGGCTTTTAATTGGTTGCGTTCGCTTTCCGAAGTTTCGAGTTTTTTCCGCAGGCTTCGATTTTCCTTTTCCAGCTCTTTGATTCGGTTTTCCCAGTCTGTTGGTTCCATCGGCTATTATTTTGAACCTAAAAATAGTGTCTGAACAGTTTTATTAATAAATTTAATTGCACCCTTCACCTAGTTAGAATCTCGGCGACCATCGCCTCGGCAACTTTGTCCGGAAAATTTAACACTTCCTTTAGTTTGCTCGATCTAAAAATCTTATCTAAGATACATTCAAAATGTCAACATATTAATAAGAAATCTCGTTAAAACCGATCGCTACTTTTCTTCCCTGTACTCGCATTTGTGGGCTTTTCATCCGAATATTGATAAATAAGCAGGGCGATCGCAAACTTATAAAGGCGGGCCCAGCGCAAAAAAATGCCCGATTCAGACAACCTTTGTACAAAACCCGTCGGCAATGCAAAGCGAAAATATTAAATGTGAGTGCGATCGACTCCGGGGCGACGGGAAAAGTGCGATCGGCTGGGCGCGCGATCGCCCACAAGCAATCTCAAGTAACAAGCTCGTTGCTCTCTCCCAGAACGCAATCACACTATAGCATTGCTGAGAAATCTCACTTTAATGTGTCGATCGTACTCACACACCCGCACCATTTTGTGCTAATAACTACTACTTGTGACAACATCGACACAGCAGTTTATATTTGGAGAGTAATTGATGTCAGGTAGCGAAGTTCGTGCCGATTTTTGGATGAGCGAGTACATTACCCCTTGGGATATTTACGTTCACGGCGTCATCGCGGTGCTCGCTTACAAGAAAACAGCCTATCAAGAAATGTACGTAGTTCAGACCGGTACCTACGGCAAAGGCTTAGTTTTAGACGGTAAGTGGCAATCTTGTACAGGCGACGAGTTTCTGTACCACGAACCCCTGGTACACCCAGCCATGATTTGTCACGGTTCACCCAAAAAAGTCCTCGTTCTCGGTGGCGGAGAAGGAGCTACGATTAGAGAAGTTCTGCGCTGGAAAACAGTTGAAAAAGTCGTGATGATCGACATTGACGGCGAAGTAGTAGAAGCTTGCCGCGAACACCTGCCAGAAATGCACCAAAATGCCTTTGACGACCCCCGCTGCGAAGTAGTAATCGGCGATGCTTTGGACTATTTAGATAAAACTGACAATGATTGGGATATTGTCATTTCTGACTTGTCCGATCCCATTGAAGAAGGCCCATCTTTCCAGTTGTTTACCAAGGAGTATTTTGAGAAAGTTCGCAGCGTAATGTCACCTAACGGATATTTCGTAGTGCAAGCGGGCCCCGTTTCTCCGGCAGAAATGAAAATGCACGCTCGCATTGTAAATACCCTGAAATCTGTTTTTTCCAATGTTCAATCCTGCACCAGCTTTATTTCTACTTATGGAGCTCCTTGGGGTTTTGCCGTAGCTTCTAATCAAGAAATAAATACGCGACCCTATCCCGAAGCTACTGACACATTACTCGCCGAGAAAACAACTGGCGGGTTGCGGATGTTCGACGGAATTACACTGTTGGGGTTGATGCAAGTTCCCGGTCACTTACGACAGGTAATCGCGGCTGAAACCGAAGTTTACACTATGGCAGCACCGCCTAAATTTTTCGGGAAAGGTTCTGTCAGTCAGTGAAGTTAAATTGAAAGAGAAAACTCGTTTGGAGTAACTGAGATGAACAATTTAATTCGCATAGTCGCTGCAATTTTTCTTCCCCCTCTGGGCGTATTTTTGACTGTCGGCATCGGTATGGATTTTTGGATCAACCTGGTTCTCACGTTTTTGGGCTTTATTCCCGGTATCATTCACGCTGTTTGGGTGATTGCTAAGCACGATCGAGCTTAACTTGAGGGCAAATCCAGTTTTTGGATAATAAACAGGCAAGAGAAAATAAACTTTCTTTTGCCTGTTTTCACGAATTAATCTGGATTAAATCTGCATTCATCCGCGTTCCTCTGCGGTTAAAAATAAAAAAATCTAATTCTTATGACAATTAGATTGCACCTCAATTTCTTCACAAACCAATTCAGCAATTTTTTTCGCCGCCCCCGATTCTCCTCGAACCGCACGCAAACGATCGCCCATTTGTGCTAATTTATCAGGATGGCTCAAATAGTCGATCGCCAATTGAGCAACAGCATCGGGTTCCAACTTCCCAATTAACTCCGGCACAATCTCTTCCTGTGCCCAAATATTCGGCCAAGCATAAAGCTTTCCCTTTCCCAATTGCCAGATTAGCCAATTAATCGCAGTCGCAAAAGCTGAACCGACTAACGGCAAATTTGCCAGCAATCCCGGCAATCCGTCCCAAGCTTTCATCGCATCCAATTGCTGCGTCGGAATCAAAACAATCATCGGTACGGCTAACGAACCCAATTCCGCAGTATTCGCTCCCACAGTAGTTAAACACAGGCTGCATTCTGATAGCAAATCGTAGGCGGGCGTCTGCGTCCAAAGTTCTACTTGCAAGTTATTTGCTGTCTGCAAAAACGGCCGTTCTGTTAACTGAAGTTCTGCGCTAGCGTTCTCAAATAAATGCAGGCAAGGATTTTGTTCAGGGTCGGCAAAACCTGCTAGAGTTTGCACATCTATGGTAGGAGCAACGGGAATTACAAAGCGAGTTTCAGGGCGGATGCGGTGGATGGATTGGGCGATCGACAAACATAACGGTACACCTAAAGCTAATTTAGCCGCTTTAGAACCGGGCAACAATCCAATTAATTCTATTTTCCGTAGGGGCGGTGCCCCCGTACTCGCCCTGCCCGATTTCCCGTTCGCTACTTCGGAAATCAAATCTCCGACAACTGTAAATTTCTTAGCATATTTTTCGGGAATTTTAGCAAAAACTTCGGGTTTCATCGCCGCAAATTTATCAATCCAGCGATACCACCGCGCGTCCCATTCAGCATAAATAACAGTGCGATATTTGAGCCTTTTGCCAATAACAACCGTAAAAAATTGATCGCCGCCTAAAAATAAAACAACTCCTGTTTCGTGCCAATCCCAATTTTCAGCAGTTTTGCCAGATAATAGGAATGGAAAAAAATGCTCCGGCGCCTGCACTCTGTCCACTTCTGGGTAGGAACAGGCTATTTCTGCTTCTTTCCCGGTGGCGTGCGGACAGGGGGACAGCACCACAGAGATGCGCGCTTGAGTGCCCGCGTTTCCCAATTGCTCGCGCAAAGCTTGCACGGCGGGGCGCACCCAAGTTGCCAATTCTCCGGGGCCGTTGGAGAGGATTAAAATATCTACTGCCATAGGATTTAAGATTTGAAAGGATGCAACGGAGATTTTATGACAGATTTAATTAATGCCGTCAAGACGGGTGATGTTGCGGCTGTAGAAAGTGCGATCGAACAGCGTGCAGATATCAATGCCAAAGATGAGGAAGGTGCGACTGCTTTGACGACGGCGGCTGAGGCTGGCAATTCGGCGATCGTCAACAAATTGCTGGGGGCTGGTGCGGATGTCAACAGTCACGATAATGACGGGTGGACGCCGTTAATGAGTGCGGCTGCGGCCGGACATATCGAGATTGTACAGCTTTTGCTGGAGGCGGGAGCGGATGTGAATGCTAAAACTAATTTTGGTTTGACGGCTTTGATGAGTGCAGCAGGTAGCGGGCGCACTCAAGTTGTGGAATTTTTAATCGATAAAGGAGCTGATATCAAAGCTAAGGATAATAATACTTGGACTGCGTTAATTTGGGCGTCTTCGGAGGGTCACAAAGATACTGTTGAGGTTTTGAAGCTAGCGCGCGATCGCCATTAAAGACTTAGAAGCCGGGTTTATTCGAGAAACCCGGTTTCTGGAGCGTACAATTAATTATCCCACCGAAAGCAGCAATCAGGCAAATCCCGAATAGCTGCGATATTTCTATCCAAGTAAAAGTGTCCCAAAAGAAGATTGTGGTAATAAATTCAACTTGAGATTTCCGCCACCTTCAATAACTGCGATCGTGTCACCGCGGCTGGTTTGGCTAACTCCATTTTGATCGAAGGGCAAGCCGTTCGTTTGGAGTGCTAAATCTCGATTATTGTTGGTGGGAACCAGAATGTAGCTATCTAAGGAAGAGTCACTGATTTCGATTCTATCCTGACCTTGGGTAAAGTTCCGAATTGTAGCAAAACCCGGCCCAATGTAGAAAGTTTTAAATCCACGAAAAAACGCTCTACTGCCTATTAAAGGTTCCCCGAACACGAATGTATCGCGACCCGTACCGCCAATCAGAGTATCGAATTCGTTGCTGCCGTCACTTTCAGTCCCTACGGTGCTGTTAAGGGAGCCTACTTCAACTCCCTTTAATTCGACATCCCCTACCCCTACACCAGTGAGGATATCATTGCCCCGGCTTCCGACAAAAGTAGCGGAGCGCCTCTGCTCAAATTGCCCAAATTTGAAATAATGTTCTCGACCAGTTTTCAAGGCTCCTGAGTTGACAAACGGTGCGATGTCGGGGTTGTCGATTAAGTATTTCGGTTCCCAAAAAGAAGTCGCAAATCTGCCCTCTTTATTTCCGAATTTGATGAAGTGCTGGTAGCCATTTTTGAAAGTTCCGTTCTGAACAAGTGGTAGCAGTTCTGGGTTATTTGCTAAATAAAAATCTTCGTTGTAGTCAGGCGATACGCGAGTGCGGCCTTCTTCGTAGCCAAACTGAATAAATTGGTCTAAACCAGACGCAAAAGGCGCGTTTTGATTATTGGCGGTGCGAACAAAGGGAGCAAGATCTAGATTTTGAGCTAGATAGGTTTCTTCGTCAAAGTAACGCGATACTTTGGTGAGACCGCGGGCTTGACCGAACTTTTCAAAGTGTTCTCTGCCGGATTTTATAATTCCTGAATCAATGGCTGGTTTCACCCAAGGATATTGCGCCAGATAGTATTGTTCGTCAAAAATGTCATAATTTGTCATAATTATTTCTCCCAGCTTAGTCTGCTTACTTGTCGGTTAAACTTGATCCACTATTACTAATTCTACTAACTCAGTATGTCAAGTTACAGCACTTGTTAGGTAAATGAAGCACAAAAAATTGGTTGTTGTAGGGGCGGTACCAACAGTGCGCGCCCTTCTGGGTTTTGGAGGTTTACTTGAGCAACATGGAACCTGCTGTAATTATTGTCAAGCCTGTTTTATGATTTTTATGGCAAACAAAACAGTGCGATCGCCCTTTTTGCGAATGTGCGATCGTACTCCCCAGCAGACAAAGGTGAACCGATACCAGCGTCAAGATTTCTATCCAAGGAAAGATGTAAAAGTACCTGATTTTGGTAATAAATTTAAACTGAGATTTCCGCCGCCTTCAATAACAGCGATCGTGTCAAACGGAGGGGTTATGGTAACTCCATTTTCAACCAAGGAATAACCCCTGGTTTGGATAGCTAAATCTCGATTATTGTTGATCGGAAACATCAATATGTTTTCTAAGGGCGGACTTATCTGGATGGTATCCTGACCTTGAGTAAAGTTCCGAATTGTAGCAAAACCCGGCCCGACGTAGAACTGGTAGGGTGCGAACGGGTCCCCCAACTTGGAGTTTCGGAGAACATCGGCAAGTACGAATGTATCGCGACTACTACCGCCAATAAGAGTATCGAATTCATTGCTGCCGTTACTTTCATACCATGGGATGTTGTTTCCAGGTAATAAACCTAATTTAACTCCTATTAATTCGACATACGCCACCCCGGAACCACTGAGGATGTCATTGCCGGAAGTTCCGAAAACAGTCGCACTGGTTGCGAATTGAATGAAATGCTGGTAGCCACTTTTAAAAGTTCCATTCTGAATAAACGGCAGCAAATCTCGCCGACTTTCTAGATACAACGCTTCGTCATAATCAGGTGATACTTGACTGCGACCCTGTTCGTAACCGTATTGGATAAAGTGGTCTAGTCCTGTAGAAAAAGGCGCATTTGGGTTGTTGGGGGTGCGGATAAAAAGTTTGAGGTCTGGATTTCCTTCCACGTAAGTATCTTCGTCAAAATACCGCGATATTTTTGTGAGGCCGCCGGCTTGACCGAACTTTTCAAAGTGTTCTCTGCCGGATTTTATAATTCCTGCATCAATGGCTGGTTTGACCCAAGGATATTGCGCCAGGTAGTATTGTTCATCAAAAATGTCATAATTTGTCATAAGTTTTGCTCCAAGCTGAGTCTGCTTACTTGTCGGTTAAACTTGATCCACTATTACTAATTCTACTAACTCAGTATGTCAAGTTACAGCACTTTTTAGGTAAATGAAACACAAAAAATTGGTTGTTGTAGGGGCGGTACCAACAGTGCGCGCCCTTCTGGGTTTTCGAGGTGTACTTGAGCAAGATTGAACCTGCTGTAATTATTGTCAAGCCTGTTTTATGATTTTTATGGCAAACACAAAAGTACGATCGCCATTTTTGCGAATGTGCGATCGCACTCCCCAGCAGACAAAGGTGAATCCCTACCAGCGTCAAGATTTCTATCCAATGAAAGATGTAAAAGTACCTGATTCTGGTAATAAATTTAAACTGAGATTTCCGCCGCCTTCAATAACAGCGATCGTGTCACCGCCGTTGGTTTGGATTTCTAAATTTCGATTGTTGGTGGGAACCAGAATGTAGCGATCTAAGAAAGACCCTCCGAGTTGAATACGATCCTGACCTTTGGTAAAGTTCTGAATTGTAGCAAAACCGGGCCCATGGTAGAACTCTTCAACTCCAAGAAAAAGCTTGCCGAACAAAGCCTCGCCCAACACGAATGTATCGCGACCAGTACCGCCAATCAGAGTATCGAATTCGTTGCTGCCGTCACTTTCAGGCAGTGGGGTGCCGTTAAGATTTTCTCCAACTTCAACTCCAATTAATTCGACATTCCCCACACCAACGCCTGTGAGGATATCATTGCCGGGGCTTCCGACAAAAGTAGCGGAGCGCCTCTGCTCAAATTGCCCAAATTTGAAATAATGTTCTCGACCAGTTTTCAAGGCTCCTGAGTTGACCAACGGCGCGATGTCGGGGTTGTCGATTAAGTATTCCGGTTCCCTAAAAGAGGTCGCAAATCTGCCCTCTTTATTTCCGAATTTGATGAAGTGCTGGTAGCCATTTTTGAAAGTTCCGTTCTCAACAAGTGGTAGCAGTTCTCGGTTATTTGCTAAATAAAACTCTTCGTTGTACTCAGGCGATACGCGGGTGCGCCCTTCTTCGTAGCCAAACTGAATAAATTGGTCTAAACCAGACGCAAAAGGCGCGTTTGGATTGTTTGGGGTGCGAACCAAGGGAGCAATATCTGGATTTTGAGCTAGATAAGCTTCTTCGTCAAAGTAACGCGATACTTTGGTCAGGCCGTCGGCTTGACCGAACTTTTCAAAGTGTTCTCTGCCGGATTTTATAATTCCTGCATCAATGGCTGGTTTGACCCAAGGATATTGCGCCCGGTAGTATTGTTCGTCAAAAATGTCATAATTAGTCATAAGTTTTGCTCCAAGCTTAGTCTGCTTACTTGTCGGTTAAACTTGACCCACTATTACTAATTCTACTAACTCAGTATGTGAAGTTAATTATTGTTAAGCCTGTTTTATTATTTTATGGCAAACACAACAGTACGATCGCCATTTTTGCGAATGTGCGATCGTACTCCCCAGCAGCAATCAGGCAAATCCCCAATAGCTGCGAGATTTCTACCCAAGTAAAAGTATGGAAAAAGAAGATCCTGGTAATTGATTCAACTTGAGATTTCCGCCACCTTCAATAACAGCTATCCTGTCAAAGCTACTAAGTTCGGAAGATCCATTTGGACGCAAGACTGACAAGCCGTTCGTCTCGATAGCTAAATCTCGATTGTTGTTGATAGGAAATACCAAGAATTTATCTAAGGGATCTCCGTCAGAATTACCTGATGCTAGCTGGATGCTATCCTGACCTTGGGTAAAATTCCGAATAGTAGCAAAACCCGGCCCGATATAGAGCCTTGTTGGGGAACTGAATCCCTTACCACCACTGCCTGGTAAAAGGTCACCGAGCATGAATTTATCGCGGCCGCTACCGCCAGTGAGAATATCGAATTCATTACTACCATCACTTTCATAATTTCGACCGGGGATGGAAAAGCCATCACTGTTTGTAACATAACCTACTTCAACTCCAATTAATTCGGTATTTCCCACCCCAGCACCGGTAATGATGTCATTCCCGGAAGTTCCGATAAAAGTCGCAGAGCGGTTTGGATCGGAAGTTCCGAACTTGAAGTAGTGTTCGCGACCGGTTTTCAAGGCTCCAGAGTTGACAAGCGGCAAGATGTCGGGGTTTTTTTGTAAGTATTCTGTTTCAAAAAATGAAGTCCCAAACTGACCGTCTTTGATGCCAAATTCAATGAAATGCTGGTAGCCATTTTTAAAAGTTCCATTCTGAATAAACGGCTGCAACTGTCGGTTATTTGCTACATAAAACGCTTCGTCATACTCAGCAGATACGCGAGTGCGACCTTCTTCGTAACCGTATTGGATAAAGTGGTCTAGTCCGGTCACAAAAGGTGCATTTGGGTTGTTGGGAGTGCGGACTAAGGCAGCGATGTCTGGGTTGCCAGCGAGGTAAGTAGCTTCGTCAAAATACCGCGATACTTTGGTTAAGCCGCCGGCTTGACCGAACTTTTCAAAGTGTTCTCTTCCAGATTTGATAACTCCTGCATCAATGGCGGGTTTGACCCAAGGATATTGAACAAGGTAGTATTTTTCGTCAAAAATTGCGTAACTAGCCATGTTTTCCTACTGCGGCTTTAATGATTTTGATATTTAGAAACCCGGTTTCTGAAGCGTACAATTAATTAATAAAGTTGTCAACTTTCTGTCAGGGTACTGTTCGATACTGGCACGATGAACACGCTTCTCGGTATTTGACAGCCGAAGCAAAAGCTGAGCCAGCCGAAGAACAACTCCATCGCTATCGACAGCAATTTGGCAACTGCTATAATCTGAGTTCACTTGGGTGCGTTATTAACGCACCCTACCATGTTAACCGAGAAAGAGATAACCGAGGTTCCGGTTATTTAAGGAATAGGTAGAAAGTGCCGTCTTCCTTTGGCTGAATTGTAGACCAAGATAAATTTGGTCCCTGAATAATACCAATTGTTTCATATCTTGGGCTGAGGATTATGAGCTCGTTAGCATCCGAAAGTGTTGTGTAGAGATTGGGACTTCCTTCCAACTGGATCTTGTCCAAGTCTTCATCAAAGTTCCGAATTGTAACTGCACCGGTGGCAACCGCATAGAGTTGACGGGATGTGGGGTTACCGGAGGTAGCAGGAACTCCGAGTACGAATGTATCTCTCCCAGGGCCGCCGATCAGGACATCAGATTCATAAAATCCCAAGCTTTCATACTGCCGATTGCCTTGGGGATCGATACCTACTTCCACTCCAATCAGTTCGTTATTCCCCACACCAACGCCTGTGAGGGTGTCATTGCCGGAAGTTCCGACAAAAGTAGCGGATCGGTTTGGCTCGTTTTTTCCGAAATTGAAGTAGTGTTCTCGACCGGTTTTCAAGGCTCCAGAGTTGACAAACGGCACAATGTCGGGGTTTTCTTTTAAGTATTCCGGTTCAAAAAATGAAGTCCCAAAACGACCGTCTTTGAGTCCGAATTGAATGAAATGCTGGTAGCCTGATTTGAAATTTCCGTTCTGAACGAACGATCGCAACTCTGAGTTATTTGCCAAATAAAACTCTTCGTTGTATTCAGGTGACACGCGGGTGCGACCCTGTTCGTAGCCCAACTGAATAAAGTGATCGAGGCCAGACGCAAAAGGCGCGTTTGGATTGTTTGGGGTGCGAACCAAGGGAGCAATATCTGGATTTTGAGCTAGATAGGTTTCTTCGTCAAAGTAACGCGATACTTTGGTCAGGCCGCCGGCTTGACCGAACTTTTCAAAGTGTTCTCTGCCGGATTTTATAATTCCTGCATCAATAGCCGGTTTCACCCATGGATATTGCGCCCGGTAGTATGGCTCGTCAAAAATTTCATAATTAGTCATAAGTTTTGCTGCAAGCTTAGTTTGCTTACTTGTCGGTTAAAATTGACCCACTATTACTAATTCTACTAACTCTGTATGTCAAGTTACAGCACTTTTTAGGTAAATGAAGCAAAAAAAATTGGCTGTTGTAAGGGCGGTGCCAACAGTGCGCGCCCTTCTGGGTTTTCGAGGTTTACTTGAGCAACATGGAACCTGCTGTAATTATTGTCAAGCCTGTTTTATGATTTTTATGGCAAACACAACAGTGCGATCGCCATTTTTGCGAATGTGCGATCGTACTCCCCAGCAGCAATCAGGCAAATCCCCAATAGCTTAGAGATTTCTATCCAAGTAAAGGTAGATTACCTCTAGAGCCTAAAGATAGATTATCTCTATTTTCTGGTAATAGATTCAACTTGAGATTTCGGCCACCTTCAATAACAGCGATCGTGTCAGAGGGAGTGGTTTCGGTAACTCCCTTGTTAACGACGAATAAGCCCTTCTTTTGAATAGCTAAATCTCGATTATTGTTGATGAAAAATACCAATAATTGATTTGAGGAAATCCCTATATCGAGCGTATCCTGATCTTGCGTAAAGTTCCGAATTGTAGCAAAACCCGGCCCGATGTAGGACAGGTAAGTGTAAACCGCCGATCTACCACCCCCTAGAGTGCGAGTTCTACGGGTCAACACGAATATATCGCGGCCGCTACCGCCAGTTAGAGTATCGAATTCATTGCTGCCGTCACTTTCCTAATATTACCTGTGGATAAAAATTTTATTACTTTGTGTAGTGTAACCTAATTGAAATCCTATTAATTGGGTATACCCCACCCCTACACCAGTGAGGATGTCATTGCCGCAAGTTCCGACAAAAGTAGCAGATAGGTTTGGCTCGTTTTTCCCGAAATTGAAGTAGTGTTCGCGACCAGTTTTCAAGGCTCCCGATTCGACAAGCAGCCGAACATCGGGGTTGAATTGTAAATATCCCGGTTCAAAAAATGAAGTCCCAAACTGCTCCTCTTTGAGGCCGAATTCAATGAAATGCTGGTAGCCGTTTTTAAACGTTCCATTCTGAATAAACGGCAGCAAAGCTCGGTTAGTCGCGAGATAAAACGCTTCGTCATACTCAGGCGATACTTGGCTGCGACCCTCTTCGTAACCGTATTGGATAAAGTGGTCTAGTCCGGTCGCAAAAGGCGCGTTTGGATTGTTGGGAGTGCGGACAAAGGGTTTAAGGTCTGGATTTCCCTCAAGGTAAGTATCTTCATCAAAATACCGCGATATTTTTGTTAGGCCCGCGGCTTGACCAAATTTTTCAAAGTGTTCTCTTCCAGATTTGATGATTCCTGCATCAATGGCTGGTTTCAGCCACGGATATTGCGAAAGGTAGTATTGTTCGTCGAAGATATTGTAATTCATTGTTGCTCCTTTAAGAACGTAAAGTGCGATCGTACTTTTTCATAGCACATTAGCCCACAACCAATAAAAAATCATTAATCATCAGCCTGAGCTAATGACTAATGACTGATGACTGATGACTGATGACTAATCACTATCCAATCAAGAAAGTACCGTTACCGTTAGATTCTTGGAAAGTCAAACCCAAGCTTGCTCCTCCTTCAATCACGCCCAGTACATCTCCAAAACGCTGGATTGACAAATTGTTGCCAACCGGAGTCAGGCTGTAGCCGTTTAAAGAAGTTCCTTGCAGTTGGATAAAATCGCTTTCTATGTCGAAGTTGCGAATCGTAGCTTGACCGTTACCCAAATACAGCGGTGTCGGGGTGACATTCCCGGCTGTAGCAGGAACTCCGAGTACGAATGTATTAGTTCCCGGAGCACCAATCAAGACATCGAATTCATTGGTGCCAAAGCTTTCATACTGCAGGTTACGTTGGGAGTCTATACCTACTTCTACTCCCACAAGTTCGACATCGCCCACGCCAACACCAGTTAAAACATCGTTGGTACGGGTACCGACAAAAGTCGCGTCGCGGGCCGGCTCAAATTGCCCGAAATTGAAAAAGTGTTCCCGACCTGTTTTCAAGGTTCCAGAGTTGACAAACGGCACGATGTCGGGGTTTTCTTTTAAGTATTCCGGTTCAAAAAATGAAGTCCCAAACCGACCTTCTTTGGCCCCGAATTGAACGAAATGCTGGAACCCTGATTTGAAAGTTCCGTTTTGAATAAACGGTTGAAGTTCAGAGTTGTTTGCTAAATAAAAGGTTTCGTTGTATTCGGGTGATACTTGGGTGCGGCGCTGTCCTTCATCGTAACCGAACTGAATAAAGTGATCGAGGCCGGTCGCAAAAGGCGCGTTTGGGTTGACTGTGCGGACGAAAGGTGCGAGGTCTGGATTGCCAGCAAGGTAAGCATTTTCGTCAAAATAACGCGATACATTAGTTAGACCGCCTTCTCGCCCGAATTTTTCAAAGTGTTCTCTCCCAGATGAGATGACTCCTGCGTCAATGGCTGGTTTGATCCAAGGATATGAGGCGAGGTAGAATTGTTCGTCGAAAATTGCGTAGTTAGCCATGTTTCCCCCTAAAGTTTTGATGAGTTTGAGATTCTATAGCAATTAGCTATCCATGAACTCGATCGCCAATCAGGAATTTAGACAAAACAGACGTTATGAAATGGTTTTAAATTCCTGGTAAAATATCAATCTTGATGACGCAGCAATTATCCGAAGGCTACATTCTGATTTCAGAAATTATGCCTTTTTCTCCTCAGTTAATTGCTCGATCGCAAGTTTGATCGATTCTACAAAAATTGAAACTTTTTTCAGGATTTATTTCTCAATCTTTGGTTAATTTTTAATTATTTTTATCCAACAGCTTAATTCTGTGCACATAAATATGCTTATGTCAAGTAAATTTTTGTAAATAAAATATGGAGTATTTGCTCAAGGAATTTAGAAGAAAATGTAACGAAAAGTTGCCCTAAATTTGTCGAATTGTGTCATGTGCAGGCTCAAATCGCCTAATGGCAAGCGTTTTCTGGTAAAAATGCTTATGGGATAAAAAAATTCCCGATTCCCGAAAACAGCATCTTAAAGGAGCCTAACCGGATGTTCACTCACGTCAAGCCCACCATTCGCCACGTCGTGCCGGAAAACTTGCAGGGGCGATCGCTAATGAAGGTGGTCTATGTCGTACTGGAACCGCAGTATCAAAGCGCCCTGTCTGCAGCGGTTCGAGCGATAAACAAGAAAAATCCGAATTTGGCAATAGAAATCAGCGGCTACCTGATCGAGGAACTCCGCAGCCCGGAAAATTACGAAGCCTTCAAGCGGGATGTGGCAGATGCCAATGTATTTATTGCTTCTCTAATTTTCATCGAAGATTTGGCAGAAAAAGTGGTAGCGGCAGTTGAACCGCTGCGCGACAGCTTGGATGTCGCCGTCGTCTTCCCGTCGATGCCAGGGGTGATGCGCCTCAATAAAATGGGCAGTTTCTCGATGGCACAATTGGGACAAAGCAAAAGTGCGATCGGCGAATTCATGAAAAAACGGAAGGAAAAATCCGGGAGTTCCTTCCAAGACGGAATGCTGAAACTGCTGCAAACTTTGCCGAAAGTGCTGAAATATTTGCCCATCGACAAAGCCCAAGATGCCCGCAACTTCATGCTGAGTTTCCAGTATTGGCTGGGAGGTTCCCAAGAAAACTTGGAAAACTTCTTGCTGATGCTGTCACATAAATATGTATTCAAAGGCCAGGAACAGCTAACTTTCCAAGAGCCCGTTGTCTACCCGGATATGGGAATTTGGCATCCTTTGGCACCGTCGATGTTTGAGGATGTAAAAGCCTACCTCACCTGGTACAACGCCCGCAAAGATATTTCTGCTGACCTCAAAGACCCCCTCGCACCTTGCATCGGCTTGGTATTGCAGCGGACTCACTTAGTCACCGGAGATGACGCGCACTACGTAGCAATGGTGCAGGAATTGGAGGCAATGGGGGCGCGGGTGGTGCCGATTTTTGCTGGCGGTTTGGACTTCTCGAAACCAGTCGAAACTTTCTTCTTGGAAGTTGGAACCAAAGGTGTTGCACCGCTGCCGATCGTTGATGCGGTGGTTTCTCTGACTGGTTTTGCGCTGGTGGGCGGCCCGGCGAAACAAGATCACCCGAAGGCGATCGAGACTTTGAAAAAGCTAAACTGCCCTTACATGGTGGCTTTGCCGCTGGTTTTCCAAACGACGGAAGAGTGGGAAAATAGCGATTTAGGCTTGCACCCGATTCAAGTTGCTTTGCAAATTGCCATTCCCGAGTTGGATGGCGCGATCGAACCGATTATTTTGTCGGGACGTGATGGCGCAACTGGCAAGGCGATCGCCCTACAAGACCGGATCGAAGCAATTTCCCAGCGCGCTATGAAGTGGGCAATGCTGCGCCGGAAACCAAAATTAGATAAAAAAGTTGCGATCACAGTTTTCAGTTTCCCGCCGGACAAAGGCAACGTCGGAACTGCCGCTTATTTGGACGTTTTCGGCTCGATTTACCAAGTATTGAAAGCCTTAAAAGGCAACGGTTACGACTTGCCAGAATTGCCGGATTCCGCCGAAAAACTGATGCAAGAAGTCATCCACGACGCAACAGCCCAATACCAAAGCCCGGAATTAAATGTTGCTTACCGGATGTCCGTAGCTGAATACGAAGAATTCACTCCTTACTCGGAACGCTTGCAAGAAAATTGGGGCCCGCCTCCGGGACATTTGAACAGCGACGGACAAAATTTGCTGATTTTCGGCAAACATTTCGGCAATGTGTTTATCGGAGTGCAACCTACTTTTGGATACGAAGGCGATCCGATGCGGTTGTTATTCTCTCGTTCTGCCAGCCCGCACCACGGTTTTGCTGCTTACTATACATATTTGGAGCGCATTTGGGGTGCGGATGCGGTGCTGCACTTTGGCACTCACGGTTCGCTAGAATTCATGCCCGGTAAGCAGATGGGAATGTCTGGGGATTGTTATCCCGACAGTTTGATCGGCAAAATTCCTAACCTCTATTATTACGCCGCCAACAATCCCAGCGAGGCAACAATTGCCAAGCGCCGCAGTTATGCTGAAACAATCAGCTATCTGACTCCTCCGGCTGAAAATGCTGGTTTGTACAAAGGTTTGCAGGAACTCAGCGAGTTAATTGCTTCTTATCAAACTTTGAAAGGGACTGGGCGCGGTGTGCCGATTGTTGATGCGATCGTCGAAAAATGCCGTTTGGTGAATTTGGACAAGGATATCGCCCTACCTCCGGAACAAGAAAGAGGGGTTGCGGCGGGAATGACTTCGGAGGAACGGGACAATTTAGTTGGCTTGGTTTACCGCAAGTTGATGGAGATTGAGTCGCGGTTGTTACCTTGCGGTTTGCACGTTATCGGTAAGCCGCCGACTGCGGAAGAGGCGATCGCAACTTTGGTGAATATCGCCAATTTAGACCGCGAAGAAGACGGGCTGATCAGCTTGCCGCGGATTATCGCTAACAGTCTCGGACGCGATATCGGCGAAATTTACACTAACAGCGACAAAGGCATTTTAAATGATGTCGAATTGCTGCAAAACATCACCTTGGCCTGTCGGGATGCCGTTGGCGCTTTGGTGAAGGAACAAACCGATGCTGAGGGTAGAGTTTCCCTTGTTTCTAAGTTGAATTTCTTCAACATGGGCAAGAAAACACCTTGGATTGATGCGCTGCACGCCGCTGGTTACAAAAAAATCGATCCAGAACCGATTAAACCGCTGTTTGAGTATCTGGAATTCTGCTTGCAGCAAGTTTGTGCTGACAACGAATTAGGCGCTTTGTTGCGCGCGTTAGAAGGCGAGTATGTTCTGCCTGGGCCCGGTGGCGATCCGATTCGCAACCCGGATGTTTTGCCGACTGGCAAGAATATGCACGCTTTAGACCCGCAGTCAATCCCTACAACGGGGGCGGTTAAGTCTGCTAAGCTTGTAGTCGATCGGCTGTTAGAAAGACAGCGCGTTGATAACGGCGGAAATTACCCAGAAACGATCGCCGTTGTGTTGTGGGGAACCGACAACATCAAGACTTACGGTGAATCCCTCGCCCAAGTAATGTGGATGGTGGGAGTGAAGCCAGTACCCGACGCATTGGGCCGGGTAAACAAACTCGAATTGCTTTCTTTAGAAGAGTTGGGACGCCCTCGGATCGACGTAGTAATTAACTGTTCAGGCGTATTCCGCGACTTGTTCATCAACCAAATGAATTTGTTAGATAAAGCCGTGAAAATGGCAGCGGAAGCCGACGAACCTTTAGAAATGAACTTCGTCCGCAAACACGCCCTGAAGCAAGCGGAAGAAATGGGAATCAACCTGCGGCAAGCAGCAACCCGCGTATTTTCCAATGCTTCTGGTTCCTATTCATCTAACGTCAACTTGGCGGTGGAAAACAGCACTTGGGAAAGCGAAGCCGAGTTGCAGGAAATGTACTTAACTCGCAAATCCTTCGCCTTTTCTTCCGACAATCCCGGAACAATGGAACAAGATCGGCAGATTTTTGAATCATCCTTGAAAACTGCTGAAGTCACCTTCCAAAACTTGGATTCGGCGGAGATTTCCCTAACCGATGTGTCGCACTATTTCGACTCCGACCCGACTAAATTGATCGGCAGTTTGCGCGCAGATGGGAAGAAACCGGCATCCTTTGTTGCTGATACAACCACAGCCAACGCGCAGGTGCGGACACTATCAGAAACCGTGCGTTTAGATTCGCGGACTAAGCTGCTGAATCCGAAGTGGTACGAAGGGATGTTGTCGCACGGTTATGAAGGTGTGCGGGAGATTTCTAAGCGTCTGGTGAATACGACTGGATGGAGTGCGACTGCGGGCGCGGTGGATAATTGGGTGTATGAGGATGTCAACACTACGTTTATCCAAGATGAGGAGATGCAGAAGCGTTTGCTTAACTTAAATCCTCATTCGTTCCGCAAGATTGTCAGCACTTTGCTTGAGGTGAATGGCCGGGGTTATTGGGAGACTTCGGAGAACAATTTGGATCGCCTGCGTGAGTTGTATCAGGAGGTGGAAGACCGGATTGAGGGGGTTGAGTAAGGTTTCCGAATTAGTATAGAATAGTGGATGGGGTTCTTGTACCCCATCCACTATTTGAAAACCTTAAACATCATTATTTGAATTCACGCGAATTGCTAAAGTCTGTCATGAGGTAGAAGCTGGAATTGACGGCATAGATAGAATAGACTACGATAAAATCAGGGTGTTTCACTCACATTAGTCACCTTTACATAAATTCAGTTCAAAATTTGGAGATTTTTTAGCTACTATGAGTAATCTTTTAAAACAAGAATTATCCCAACAAGAATTTGGACAAATTCGTTCTAATATTGAACGTATTATTTCTAGTTATAGACACATTTGGGATGTTTATACAGAACTCCTACAAAATAGTGCAGATGCAATTATTGAACAATTTGGAGAGAAGAATATCAGTAAAGGTAAAATTGCCCTAGAAATAAATCCAGATGACAGAGAAATTATTATAGTAGATAATGGTGTGGGAATAGAAGAAGCAGAAATATCCAAAATACTTGTTACTGGTAAATCTCTTAAAAGAGAGCGTAATGCAGGAAAATTCGGTTTTATGGGTTATGGATTTACATTTGTTGTTTTTCAAAGTGAATATCTAAAAATAGAAAGTGTTAAAAATGGAATAAAAGCATCAAGAACCTATAAAGAATTATATCAATTTGTTTACTCAGGTTCAGATATACCAAATTCTGAAGAGGAGGAAGCGGGCGATCAACCACAAGAAGTTAATCAAGAAAATGGTACACACATTACCATTAAATTTCCTAAAAATTTTCCTGAGGAAATAGTTGAAGAATCTTTAGCAGCAACATTTCGGATAGCAAAATCAGAGGAAATTATTAAAGCAGTCCTTAGAACTCAATCAATTGTAGGCTTTTTAGATCGAGTATTTAATAACGGGGATTGTTTTGAATTTAACTTAAAAATAACGGGAAGAATTATTCCAATAAAAACTGGCTATTTAACTATCAGAGAGGTGGTTCAGTCAGTTCTTAAGAGTGAAGGTCAATTTTATGAACGACCTAGTGAGTATGAGAACTTTATAAGGTTAACAGAAAAATTACCAATAAATGCAAAAGAACAAGCAAGAAAAGCTATAGTATTAGATGAAAAAATAGACAATATAGAAATTGGCACAAGAAATCCAATACACGCTCGTGTATTTATTTCTGCCACAAGTAAATCTCATATTAGTCTATTTAATGAAAGATTTAGAAATGAGGATGGTATTTCCTCAGATTTTCAGTTAGAGCATGGATTGTGGTTGGCTATATGTGGGATGCCTATAGGTGTTTGTTTAGACCCATTTGAACATAGTAACTACTTGCCTTATACAGTAATTGTGGATATAAAAGATATGTCGATCCGGAAAGAACTCGATGCTGGTCGTAAAGGAATCAGCCCTTATCGGATGAAACAAATAGCTGAGAAAATTAAAGATGTATTGAAGGAAAGAAATTTCATAAAATACCGTCCCTATATTGTAGGAGGTGGTGATAGTCGAATTAGTAATCCCTTCTACGATCCTAAACAAGACCTTGGCATTAAATTCAAAGAAAAGAAATGGTTTGATTCAATTTTAACACATAAATATTTTCCTCCGTTTGAAGAACAAGAAGTGATTAGTCTCTTTGTAGAAATGGTGGCCCAAAAAATCTTAAGAGGCTATTTCCTTAAAGTTCTTTCAGGTTATCAAGTCTATGATGGACTTTACGAATATCAATTGGAGCAAAATGAAGAAGTCGAATATTCAGAAAATAATAAGTTAGGCGTTCGCAGAGAAATATTCACTGCTAATGGTGGCAGTCTAAAAAAAGAAATTTTGTTAGAATTTAAAAAAGATTTAAACAGCATTTATAAAGATATCGAGACTAACAAAAAAGATATGAGTCATATTGATATTTTAGTGGTTTGGACGGTGAATTTTGAAAATAGAGATAAACTGCAAACAAATAAAGGAGACATTCTAAGCGAGAAAGATGTGACTACTAATGTTTTTTATGGTGTGACTCATCAATTGCTTGGCACTAGACAACAACCGTTACCCATTATTGAACTCAAAAAAATCTTAGAAATAACGTATAATTATCAAGGTTAGGAAAGAACCTTGTTGTTAAAGGGTTGGATGGAGAGGCAAGTATTATCGTCCTTTTTTTCCTAAAGTGCGTGAAGCGCAGCTATTCCGTGGGAATCGCGCCTCTGTTTTCCCCCAATCGGATTTTAAGCAAGAAAGAAATACCTACTATGACTATCTCGCCCAAACGACTTGAAGACTTAGAAAATATTCCCGAATCTGCGATCGATACATCTGATATTTCTGAATTAGATGCGAGTTTCTGGTCACAAGCAAAACAGGTAAAACCACTGACCAAACAAGCTATTTTTTTAAGAGTTGATAGCGATGTATTAGAGTGGTTTAAAAGCCAAGGAAAAGGCTATCAATCTCTAATGAACGCTGTGCTGCGCTCTTATGTTGAACATCATGTAAAGAACAGTCAATAAATGTGCGATCGCCCCGATATTCCCCAAGGTGCGATCGCCCCTTCTTTTACCTAATCAAATGGATTCAATATAGTTAACCCATCAACGCGCTTAAAATCCTTAGCATTGCGAGTTACCAAGACACATCCCTCAACTAAAGCACAGGCTGCAATTACACCATCACCTAATTTCAAGCGATAATCTCTACGAATTTGGGCTGCACGATCTAAAACTGATTCTCTTAATGATACGCACTTAATAAGCCTCAAAAATTCCCGCATCTCATTCGCTTGTTCTTCGGTCAATGCGGGGTAACAAAGTAACTCTACCCAACTAATCGGAGAGTAAAATGCCTCTGCATCTCCAGCTTCAATCTCATCAAATATAGGCTGAACCTCCGGCTCGTCATAGAAGTAGTAAATCAGAATGTTGGTATCGAGAAGATATTTATTAATCATCCCATTCTTCTCTAAGTTGTAACTGGAATTCCAAAGCATCCACACGCTTAGGCAAAAAACCGCGCCATCTCTTTAGATTTTTCTTGGGCAATCTTTGACTGCTATCCTGAGTCTGGGTTGTTACCCGATCGCGAACCAATGCGGACAATACTTCTAACAGTTGCTGTTGCTCGTCAGGAGTAAGATTTTGAGCCTGACTAAGTACCTCGCTATAAGTAGACATAGGCTTGATGTTGAGATTTTTGGGCTGATTGTCATTATAGCAATTTAGGATCGAGGGAAGTGCGATCCCCCTGAAATTCCCCTGCATGGCAGTTTAGTTTTGAGGAATCTTGGCAGTAACTTTAATGTTATCACCTACGCTTCAACCCCAGCACGCTCAGAAAAAAGCTCGACAAAACCATCTGCAAACCGACAGTCAGGCAAGTTAGTGAGGGAATAACCAAACGCAGAGTTTTAGAAGGGTCGAGAGTACCGAAAGCAGTTTCTCTCCAAATAGTTAATGACAAGAACGAGCCCACTATTCCGGTTAAAATCAGCGTGACTCCGACAATCAATCCTGTCTCTAGGGTGACATAGCGAAATATTTTGTTGAGTTTGGGGTCTTCGGGCAGGAATTTCTCGCTGATGGCGAAAATTT
Organism: Microcoleus sp. MON1_C5; assembly: GCF_036701875.1. NCBI lineage: Bacteria > Bacillati > Cyanobacteriota > Cyanophyceae > Oscillatoriales > Microcoleaceae > Microcoleus > Microcoleus sp. MON1_C5. The sequence continues at coordinate 24,421 of NZ_JAUBRN010000043.1, forward strand.
TGGTGAAAAAAGCGAAAGTTACTGCTTGAAAACCGATGATAATTGCGATCGCACCATAAAGCAGCGTGTGTACATCAAAGCTGATACTCCCAATCTTTTGAGTACCGGGTAACAGCCAAACCACGATAATTAGACCCCAAATCATCAGCGCAGTACCCGGATACAAAAACAGCCACCGAGGACTGTAAAGCAGCAAAAATCGGAGGTGCCGCCAGCCATCTCGCCAAGTTCGCAAGTGTGGCGGCCGGCTGCGGCCGTCGGGAGAAAGTACGGTTGGGATTTCAGTTATCCGCAGCTTGTATACAGAAGCCTTGACTACCATTTCGCTAGCAAATTCCATCCCCGTTGTTTGCAAGTCGAGTTTCAAAATTGAGTCTCTCCTAAAACCCCTGAGTCCGCAGTGAAAGTCGCCGACGGGACTCGCGAAAAATAACTGCCCAACCCATGTCAGCACCGGATTTCCTAAATATTTGTGCAGCGGCGGCATGGCCCCAGGTTTGATGCCCCCTTGAAACCGGTTTCCCATTACTAAGTCGAAACCTTCTCGCAATTTGTTGACAAAAGCGCCGAGGTTTGAAAAATTGTAGCTGTCGTCAGCATCGCCCATGATAATATAAACTCCGCGCGCTGCGATGATGCCTCCCATGAGGGCGCTGCCGTAGCCTTTGGCTGCTACGGGCACGACTCTCGCTCCCATTCTGGTAGCGATAGCTTGAGAACCGTCAGTGCTGCCGTTGTCTGCTATGATGACCTCGCCGGCAATATCAAGTTCGCGCAGGAACTTCTGCGCCTTCTCGATGCAGATTTCTAAAGTTTCTGCTTCGTTCAGGCAAGGCATGAGTATCGATAGTTCTAGAGTGTATTCTCCGCTTGGATTGGTCTGCTCTGCCATATATTTGTTCGACTCTCGATCGCGATCGACCATACTTGATTTTCCCGTATTTCTGCTTAAAATATTAGTTGTGAATAAAACCTAGCAAAACTTAATTAAAGTTTTTCAGGTTTTTGGAAACGGCAATTTTTGATTGTACTATAGGTTAATAAACTTATGAATAGAAGCGTTTTTATGTTATTGCTTGCTGCAATCTTGTGCGGCGTCGCAGGTCAATTCAGTCTGAAGGCAGGAGCTAAAATCTTAGGGCCCATTGGCGCTGCTAATTTAATGGAAAAAATTCTAGCAATGGCTACCCAGCCGTTAATTGTAGGTGGTCTTTCTTTGTATGCAATTTCTTCCATCGGCTTTATTGTAGTTTTGTCGCGGGCAAACCTTAGCATAGTCTCACCTTTATTGTCAATTAGTTACCTGTTTACGGTTTTAGGTGGCAAACTTATATTTCACGAGCCTTTGCCTCCGCTGCGGTTAGTAGGTGTGGCGCTAATTATGACGGGAGTAATTTTTGTACTCAGAGGTCAAGTTGGGGGAGTGACTGGGGGCAACTAGCGATCGCTTTTAAGATTGACGCTTGAGTGCTTAATTGATAACTTAGGTCAAAGGGTGTATTTGAGCCTTCTGTTATGAAATAATGTTGCTGTATGTCTAATATTTCTGAGCCTGTGAATCCCAATCAATTATTGAGCGATCGCACCGCAGTGCTTGCTACCATGCACCAAAAAGAACGGGTGATGGCTCCCGTTTTGGAACGAGAATTGGGTGTAAAAATTCTAGTACCTGCGGAGCTTGACACAGACACTTTCGGCACCTTCACCAGAGAAGTTAAACGCTTAGGAACTCAAATAGAAGCGGCTCGCCATAAAGCACATAAAGCTCTAGAAATTGCGGGCGAAACTCTTGCCTTTGCCAGCGAAGGTACTTTCGGCCCTCACCCAATGATGCCGTATCTGCCAGCTAACAGAGAAATAGTAATTTTATTAGATCGAGCCAACAATCTAGAACTAATCGGCGACTCTTTCTCCGTTGAAACTAACTACAGTCACGAGTTAGTTTCCAGTATAGAAGAAGCAGATGATTTTGCTAAAAAAGCTGGATTTCCCCAACATGGACTGGTGGTTATAGTTGGCGACGCTGCACTCGGTAACAGCGAAATTGTCAAGGGCATTAGGACAGAAAAACAACTTTTTGACGCTGTGACAGCAGGCTTAAAAAAATCGTCAACCGGCCGAGTTCACATCGAAACAGATATGCGGGCGATGTACAATCCAACTCGGATGAAAAACATCGAAAATGCAACTCTGGATTTAGTTAAAAAATTCAAGCAATTCTGCCCCGAGTGCGGTTGGCCGGGATTCGATATTGCTGAGATGAAAATCGGATTGCCCTGCGGACTGTGCTATTTTCCGACTCAGCTAGCGCGATCGGCAATCTATAAATGCAAAAACTGCGGTTATACTAAAGAAAAAGTATTTCCCGACGGTCGAGAGACTGCCGATCCTTCCCTGTGTCAATATTGCAACCCTTAGAAAAATAATTGCCTAAACTTAGTAAAACTTGCCACAATATTATTGATAGTTCCCTAATTAAATTCACTAATGATAGCCATAGAAACAGAACGCAACTGGAAACCCGTTATTAAAGAATTCGAGGCTGTAGTCGGCAAAAATGGTGTCGTGCAGCGCCGCGAAGAATTGATTGTCTACGAGTGCGACGGACTCGCCAGCTACCGCCAGCGCCCCGCCATGGTGGTATTGCCTCGAACTACCGAGGAAGTGGCGCAAGTGGTCAAAATATGCGATCGCAACTCAATTCCCTGGGTGGCTAGAGGCGCAGGAACAGGTCTTTCTGGCGGCGCTTTGCCTGTAGAAAACTGCGTGCTGATTGTCACTGCCCTGATGCGAAAAATCCTGAAAGTAGACTTAGAAAATCAGCAAGTAGTAGTGCAACCGGGAGTAATTAATAACTGGGTAACGCAAGCAGTTAGCGGCGCCGGTTTCTACTACGCGCCAGATCCTTCCAGTCAAATTGTTTGTTCGATTGGCGGCAACGTTGCCGAAAATTCTGGTGGGGTTCACTGCCTCAAATACGGAGTCACAACGAATCACGTTTTAGGATTAAAATTGGTAGTTCCCGACGGTTCTATTGTCGATGTCGGTGGCGAAATTCCCGAAATGCCCGGTTACGATTTAACTGGTGTATTTGTCGGTTCTGAAGGCACTTTAGGAATCGCTACAGAAGTTACTCTGCGAATTCTCAAAGCGCCGGAATCGATTTGCGTTCTCCTAGCGGATTTTTCCAGTATAGAAGCAGCGGGCGAATCGGTTTCCGACATTATCAGCGCTGGCATTATTCCCGGCGGCATGGAAATTATGGACAACATCAGCATCAATGCTGTGGAAGATGTGGTGGCAACTGGATGTTATCCCCGCGATGCGGCCGCAATTCTCCTCATAGAAATCGACGGTTTAGAAGTGGAAGTTGCCACAAACAAACAGCGGATTGCCGATATTTGCAAGCATAACGGAGCGCGCAATATCACGACAGCAAGCGACCCGGAAACGCGGCTAAAAATTTGGAAAGGGCGGAAAGCTGCTTTTGCGGCTGCGGGCCATCTCAGCCCTGATTATTACGTGCAAGACGGCGTAATTCCGCGAACGCAAATGGCTTATGTTTTGAAAGAAATAGAGGGTTTGAGCGAGAAATACGGTTATCGAATTGCTAATGTATTTCACGCGGGAGACGGGAATTTGCACCCGCTGATTCTGTACGATAACTCGGTAAAAGGTGCGCTGGAAAAGGTGGAAGAATTGGGCGGAGAAATTCTCAGGCTTTGCGTGAAAGTTGGGGGAAGTCTTTCGGGAGAACACGGCATCGGTGCTGATAAGAAGTGTTTTATGCCGGATATGTTTTCGGAGGTAGATTTGGAGACGATGCAGTGGGTACGTCAGGTGTTTAATCCGAAAGGTTTGGCGAATCCTGGGAAGATGTTTCCGACGCCGAAGACTTGCGGGGAAGCGGCGAGGGCTAAGGTTGAAACTTTTAAGAAGTTGGATGGTGTGGAGGTTTTTTAATTCCCTATTTATGTGGGTAATGTGAACAGAAAAGCACCCTGAAATTGTCTCTACAATGGGGAGGCGGAGCCTCTAAATATGCGTCCCCCGACTCGGGCTGGGAACGAGAAAAAACGAGAAAAATCGTTTTTTAGGAGTGCGAGCGTCCAGCTCGCTTGTTTGCCTGTATATCAAGTTGGTAAAGCGCGGATTGCCCATTCTGCGCTAAGGTGCGATCGGAATTTTGATAGTAAATTCCGTGCCCTTGCCCAATTCCGAATTACAATATAATTCGCCTTTGTGCCTTTCTACAATAATTTGATAGCTAATTGACAATCCCATTCCCGTGCCTTTACCAATGGGCTTGGTAGTAAAAAATGTATCGAATATCTGCTGTTTGACTTGCTCAGTTATTCCCGGGCCGTTGTCGGCAATTTTAATTTCTACAAAATTGCCGACCACTTCCGTACCAATCCTAATCTGGCTAGGATTTTCTAGTATTTCTTGACAATTTTTCCTATTGTTCGCATCTTCTAAAGCATCGATCGCATTGCTGAGAATATTCATAAAAACTTGATTGATCGGCCCAGCAAAACACTCAACAGTCGGCAATTCTCCGTATTGTTTTACAATTTGAATGGGCGGCTTTTCTCCGTTCCCTTTCAAACGGTGATTGAGAATTAACAGCGTGCTGTCAATACCTTCGTGGATGTTAACGGGTTTCATCTGTGAATCGTCATGGCGCGAAAAGTTCCGCAGCGACTGCACAATCTGGCAAATCCGCTCGACACCAACGCTCATGGAAGACAGTATTTTAGGTAAATCTTCAGCTAAAAAATCGAGTTCATTTTCTTCTCTTTCCTGTTGAATTTCCGCGACTGGATCGGGATAATGTTTTTGGTAAAGTTCGAGGTGGTGAAACAAGTCTTGAGTATAATTTGTGAGATGAGTGAGGTTGCCGTAAATGAAGCTGACTGGGTTGTTAATTTCGTGAGCGACGCCGGCAAGTAGCAAGCCCAAACTAGACATTTTTTCGCTTTGAACTAATTGGGAATTAGTGGCTTTGAGCTGGTTAAGTGTGGCTGCTAGTTGAGCGGCTTGTTCTCTGCTTTGTGCTTCGGAAATATGCAAGGCTTCTTCAGCTTGTTTGCGCTCAGTGATGTCTCTCTGTACGCCAATAAAATGAGTTAATTTGCCCAGTCGATCGCGCACAGGAGATATTGAGAAACAATTCCAGAAAGCGGTTCCGTCTTTGCGATAATTCTTTAATATTACCTTGCATTCGCTTTCTGTTTGCAAGGCTTGGCGAATTATTTCTACTGCCGCCGGATCGGTATCGCTTCCGTGCAAAAATCGGCAGTTTTTTCCGATAATTTCCTGCCGCCGATAACCTGTCATGCTTTCAAATGCGGGATTGCAATAAATAATTGGATGTTCTGGGTCAGTGGCGTCAGAAATCGTAAATCCCGTGCTAGTAGCTGCTATAGCTCGATCGTACAACCAAAGCATCTCTTCTGCGCGCTTGCGATCGGTAATATCCCGTAGCGTAGCTAAATAAGCCATTTCTCCATCCCATTCCGTTTCCACCACCCGCATTTCTACTACAGCATTTGCTTTTTGCTTGCGAATAGCTTCAACTTCTGTTTGCACGACGCGAGTTCCTGGCGCTTCTGTTTTTCCAACTTGGGGAATAATATCCGTCGCCATCTCAAGGTCGCAAGCTGAAACTTCTACTACTAAATTGCCAAAAAATGCTTGACCTAGAAGTTCCTCTGCCGTGCAGTTAAACAGCGCTTCTGCTGACGGGTTGGCAAAACAGACAAGTCCTCGCTTGTTAACGATTGCGATGCCGTCGGCATTTTTTTCGATCGCATTCCGAAACCGAGATTCGCTAGCTTTCAACTCCTGCTTTAGCTGTTCCATTGCTCGCTCCATCTGCTGCAGTTCGCACAGACTAAGACTATAAGCTTCGGAAATGTTGGCATCTGTCGAATTCTCGGCTCTTTTTTTGGGAATCTGTTGGTAGTCGGTTCTGTGAATCGTATTGTGAGCAGTTTTTTTATGATTCCTGCTAATATTACTGACCTTATTTTCTGGATCGGCTTCTTGAAAAAACATATTTCTACCCTACCAAGTTATTTTTTAGATTTAGGTATTGCGATCGCCCAATTCTCCGGGGAACTTAGGGGGATAGCAATTTACACCCGATGCTAGCACATTACTTTTCTAATTCATCCTAAAACTTCGTTAAAATTCCTGAGTAATCGCGCTATAATTATCTATTACGTTTTATTAAGTAATTTCCACAACATTTATACTTACGTAGCGATACGAACGGTGCAAGCTGGATATGGCTTCAATCCCTCTCCCACTCACAAAATAATCAGTTCCCCGCAAAAGTCTTAAATATTTAAAAGCCACAGGTCAGTATAAAATATTATAGAGTTTGGAGAAAAAATATACTTAAAAATGAGCGAACTCATCTTTAAATCCTCAAAAATAATCATAATTAGCCATTACCAAATCATCTCCCTGCAGGCAGATGTGATATAGAATATAACCTATCTATTTTTGCGATCGCAACTTCAAACCAATGGCACGTCTAGCACTTCTGAGCACATCCAATAAAAGCGGACTAATCGACTTAGCGCGCAGTCTAGTAGAAGAATTTGAATTTGACATAATTAGTAGCGGCGGGACAGCAACGGCTCTCAAAGAAGCAGGCATCCCAGTGACCAAAGTTGCGGAATATACTGGTTCTCCCGAAATTTTGGGAGGGCGAGTCAAAACACTTCACCCACGAATCCACGGTGGCATTTTAGCACGCCGCGATGTACCGGAAGACCTCGCAGACTTAACAGCAAATCAAATTCGGGCGATCGATCTAGTTGTAGTCAATTTGTATCCATTTGAAGAGACAATTTCTAAGCCAGGAGTTACTCTAGCAGACGCAATTGAGCAGATAGATATCGGCGGGCCGGCGATGCTGAGAGCATCAGCAAAAAACCACGCTCACCTAACAGTTTTGTGCGATCCAGAACAGTACAATACTTATTTAAAAGAACTGCGGGAAAATGGCGGCGAAGCATCCTTAGAGTTTCGGCAAAGATGTGCGCTAGAAACCTTCAAACATACAGGAAACTACGATCGCGCGATCGCAAATTATCTCAGCAGCCAATCCGCTGAAGAATCTTCGCTACCCGACCAGTTTAATTTATCAGGAAAAGAGTTGCAAACTCTCCGCTACGGGGAAAATCCCCATCAAGCCGCCACCTGGTATCAAAGCGGAAGTACACCGACAGGCTGGACGACTAGCACCATCCTGCAAGGCAAAGAATTAAGCTACAATAATTTAGTAGATTTAGAAGCAGCAAGGCGGCTGATCGTAGAATTCCCCGACACACCCGCTGCCGCTATTCTGAAGCATACAAATCCTTGCGGCACAGCCTTGGGAACAACTATTTCTGAAGCGTATCAAAAAGCCTTTGACACCGATTCAGTCTCAGCATTCGGCGGCATTGTCGCCCTCAATCGCCCCATAGATGCTGCTACCGCAACGGCGTTAACTCAAACATTTTTAGAATGTATCGTCGCGCCGGGGTGCGAACCAGAAGCCGAACAAATTATCAAGAAAAAGGCGAAAGTTCGAGTATTAATTTTGCCAGACTTGACTCAAGGGCCGCCACAAACTGTTAAAGTTATTGCAGGCGGTTTGCTGGTGCAAGACTCAGATAATATAGTAGAAGAAACTAGCAAATGGCGGGTTGTTACTGAGAAACAGCCGACGGCCCAAGAGTTGGAAGAATTGCTGTTTGCTTGGAAAGTAGCGAAACACGTCAAATCAAATGCGATCGTTGTGACGCGCGATCGCACTACAATCGGTGTCGGCGCCGGACAAATGAATCGCGTTGGCTCAGTTAAACTAGCATTAGAACAAGCAGGAGACAAGAGCAAAGGAGCGATTTTGGCCAGTGACGGTTTCTTCCCCTTCGACGATTCAGTCAAAACTGCGGCTGAGGCGGGCATAATTGCGATCGTCCAACCAGGCGGAAGTATGCGCGATCGAGATTCCATTGAAGCCGCCAACCAACTCGGAATCACAATGGTTTTCACTGATATCCGCCACTTCTTGCATTAATTAAGTTCCTAGTGTAGTAATGACATCTTAGTTATCTCTCACGAACAGGGAAGATGCCTATTCCACAAAGAGTCAATTCTATTGTGGGGTGGGCTTCTAGCCCGCCCTCAAGCAATGATGGAATTTTTGTTCTTCCTTCTTCCATATTCCATCTTCCTTCTCCCATCCATCCGTTACATCCGCCCTTGCGAATCCGTTGCCGAACTTTTTTCTTCTATAACTAACGGCTATGACTAGCACAATTCAACCGCAAATTAAACCCCAAGACATAAAAGTCAAAATCCTGCTCACTGGCGGACATCAATGCACCGTCACGCTCAAATCAGATACACCATTATTGCACAGCCTGATCAAAACATTAGTCGATCGCACTCAACCAACACCCGGTTTTTCCACCTTATTTCAAATCCCTATAGACGGAGGTCGTTCCGCCCTTTCTTTTCCCGGCGAAAACCTAGTGGGATTAGTCACCGAACCCCCAATTTACTTGCAGGAACTGCAACCGCAGCAGCCTGCAACTCCCGTAGAAATTCCCGCCGCAGAAATTCCCGCCCCTGCGCCGCCTGTAAATGACGATTTAATATCTCGCTACGCCCAAATAGACAACTTTTTGACCCCCGCCGAAAAGAACAAACTCATTAAATATGTCTTAGCAAAAGAATCAGAATTTGTGAGTACCAGCACCTCAACTAATGCCGAAGATTACCGCCGTTCGATGGTACTCCACTCGTTCCCGGAATTTTCGGAACTGATGGTTAATCGCATCAAAGCAATTCTCCCCGACGTGCTGAAAAGTTTAAATATTCCGTCATTTCCCCTAGGTGAGATAGAAGCTCAGCTAACCATGCACAATGACAACAACTTTTATAAACTTCACAACGACAGTGGCTCGCCAGATACGGCCAGCCGATTTTTTACTTACGTTTACTATTTCTATCGAGAACCCAAGGGTTTTTCAGGTGGCGAGTTGCAGATTTATGACAGCAAAATCGAGAACAATTTTTATGTTGCGGACAAGACCTTCAGAACCGTTGAGCCTCGCAATAACAGCATCGTATTTTTTCTAAGTCGCTATATGCACGAAGTTTTGCGAGTTAGCTGTCCCTCAAAAGCTTTTGCTGATAGCCGCTTTACTATTAACGGCTGGGTACGCCAAGCAAACTGAGGTTAATTCATAGTCCTGGACGCACTAATCACCTAATTTTGTCATTCTGAGTAAGGCGAAGAATCTCAATTATTGCCACACATTACAGTGCGTAAGTTCCGATATGTGAGCTTCTTCACTTCCCAAACTCTACCCTCAGAATGACAGAATTACCTTACTCAAAACTATTTAATTCTTACTCCAGTGCTCCAGCACTTTTGAGCAATTTCACCACATTGGAATAACCCTTAAACTCAGCCAGCATTAAAGCTGTATAATTTCCTGGATTTTTGTGGTTTAGTTCTGCACCAGCATCAATTAAAATGGTTACTGCCTCAGCATAACCCCGATGTGCGGCCCACATTAAAGCAGTTGCGCCCGAATCATCCAGCAAGTTGACATCCGCACCTTTTTCGACTAATAATTGGACGATCGCAATATGACCGCGATCGCACGCCTTCATTAAAGCCGTTTTCCCCAAATCCGCCGGGACATTGGGATCGGCACCGCCGTCAAGCAAAGCCTTCACCGTCTCGGTATGTCCGTGAAACGCAGCCAGCGTCAAAGCCGTCTCCCCAAAGTTTTTAGCATTCAGAAAATCAGCCCGATTTGAGTTTACTTTTTGCAGCAAAGCCGATACGATCGCACTATGGCCGTGAACAGCCGCCACCAGTAAAGGCGTATCGCCCAACCGATTTCTCGAACCGACACTAGCACCTCGGTTTAAGAGCAATTCCACCACATCTTCGCAGCCTTCAATCACGGCAAAATTCAAAGCAGTTTCATCATCTTTATCCTTAGCGTTGATATCCGCGCCAGCATCGAGTAAGATATGGGCGATCGCCGCATTTCCGCCAGCAGCAGCGGCCATCAAAGCCGTGCCCCCATCTCCATTTTTCACATTCGCATTAGCACCCGCACCAAGCAAAGTTTGCACTACATCAGTATTGCCGGCATCTGCAGCCAAAGTTAAAGCAGTTTCTCCGTTTTTGTCGGGAATTTCGACATCAGCACCAGCAGCCAACAGCGCCTCGACAACAGCCAAATTTCCCGCCGTCGCAGCCAGCATCAAAGCTGTTTTGCTTTCTAGATTTTTAACATTAGCATCCGCCCCACACTTGAGCAAAATTCGCACAATTTCAGCGCTTCCTTGACGGACAGCTAAAAACAGCATAGAATTGTCAGCAACAGCACCCGCATCCACCAAAGCTTTTACAACAGCTTGATGACCGGATAAAGCAGCTATTTTCAGAGCTGAATCTCCATCTTTATCTCGGACATTTACATCAGCATTAGCATCAAGTAACATCCGCACAACATTGATATCGCCCTTCAAAGAAGCCGCCATCAAAGCCGTACTTCCATCATCATTTTTAGCATTAACATCAGCACCAGCAGCGAGCAACAGCCGCACAGAGTCAGCTTGTTTGTGAGCCGCCGCCAGCATCAAAGCCGTTAGCCCAAAACGCCTGCTCACTTGGTTGACATTAGCGTCATTGTTTAGTAGAGTACGCACGATTTCTGTATAGCCCTTTTGGGCAGCAAACATCAAAGCCGTCGTCCCCTCAGAGTCTTTGGCGTTAGCGTTAACATTCTTAGCGAGTAAAGCTTGGACGTGAATAATGTTGCCAGTCTTGGCGGCTTGAATCAATACAGCGTCTTGTTTAGTGGCAGGCATAATAGTCTCTCATACCGTATATTTTTACCGTCGCACGAGACGGCCTGACTGGTATGCTAAGTTTTATGAAGTATGTTTGCTAATCCTCAGAACACTATGAATCTCGAAATTCCTCAGTCAGTGAAAGTTTGGAGCCAATTCATCCACCCAATTTTAATGTGGGTACTGCTGGCCATCTCATTTTATGCTTTGTATCTGGGCATTCAAATCCGACGTACCAGAAGTGCGGAAGGCGAACTCAAAAAAGAGTTAATTAAGGGCAAATTCAACGTCAAGCACCACCAGATGGGTTCTTTGCTGTTAGCCTTGATGGTTACGGTTGCGATCGTCGGGATGGCCGTCACCTACATCAACAACGGCAAACTATTTGTCGGGCCGCACTTGCTAGCTGGGTTGGGAATGATGGCAATAATTGCGATCGCAGCCTCGCTGACTCCTTTAATGCAAAAAGGCAGTGATTGGGCGAGAAACACTCACATCTTTCTGAATATTGTGCTTTTGGGGCTGTTTGGCTGGCAAGCGGTATCAGGCGTGGAAATCCTGCAAAGAATTATCAGCAAAATGTGATAATTTGGGTAAGATTGCTAATTGCTAATTGCTTTGGGGCGATTAGTGATTAGCAATTAAGTTGCCATATTTATTAGAGGTTTGACTAGCCCAGCGTTGAGTTATAGGTAAAAAACATGAACCATGATGATTTAGTCAAGATACTAGAGAGTATTGTTCCTATATATGCCTTAAATAAAAGTTCGACTTTGACACCCGAAGAATTAGCGAATGAGCTGATTAATGCTGTTGACCAATCTGAAGAACTCTCTAACTTATCAAAAGAAGAGAAAGAGCGTTTTTGCCAAAAAATGAATGATTTGTTGATGCCTAATTTTTTAGAATTTCCATCAAAAGCAAAAAATGTTTTAGAAAGCCAGGTAGAACTCGAAGCAGAGTTTAAGAAGTTCGCCGAAGAATGGCGCCTCGAAACGGGGATGCTATCATTAGTTACGCAGAAATCAATGCACCAGGCTTATCAGAGAATTATCGGCATGGGACAGCCAGTTATCCCGTTGATTTTGCGTGACCTCGAACAAAAGCCAGACCATTGGTTTTGGGCGTTGAGGGCAATTACTGGTGACAATCCGGTAAAACCCGAACAGCGCGGCCGGATGAAGCAAATGGCCCTAGCGTGGATACAATGGGGAAAAGAACACGGTTATGAGTGGTAAGCTAGAGTACCGAAAAATATTGAGATTTCCTATTCACATATTATGGTAAACTAACAATAGTTAACTTTTAAAAACGAAAAAATTCTATGACTATCGTTACCGAATCAGAAATTGAGCGCTACCGCTTGCAATTAGCAGAATATCCTGATGCGTTGAAAGCCCTTGATGTGCTTGAAGATTGTGAAGGCGATTTAGAATATGCTGCAGAAACTATAGCAATTGTGTCAGGAGAATTAAAGAACGATCTAGCTGAAAAAGACCCGAATCAGCCTAGCTTGTTACACAAACAATTCGAGAGATTGCGCCCTCATATTTGTACGCAAGCCTTTAAAGACGTATTGAATCAAGGTTCTGGGGCTGCATTGGGTTGGCTAATAACCGCGGCCATCTACTCAGCATTACCACTAACACTGATACTTATTTATATCAGTACGAGAGCTCTGGATGAGTTTTGTAAAGATTGCTAAACACCGAGCGCAGTGAAGCCAGCCCAGTAATGAGGTTCAGCAAAGGGAAACGGCTTGCGGTTAAGTGCGGCATCAAGAGGAGCTTTAACAAAGCGCGTGCGTTCCTTTCGAGGCAATTGCTCGAATACTTGATCGATTTGGGGTTTGAGGAGTTCTAATACCTCTTCCAGCCCCTCGGAGGTCAAATTACGCAGCCATTGTTGTGCCTCGTTGAGAGCATTAACTGTTGACAGAGTTTCTAGGTTTTGATAGAACCGCATCAGTAATAAAGTGCAGGCCAGTTCATCGACTTCCCAAAGGGTACTAACCATACTAGGGCTACCAGCCAATAGAAAGCCAAAAGGTAAGCCGATATATTCATCGCTGGTTTTGGATTCTGTCAATCCAGTTTCGCAGGCGGAGAGTGTGACAAGGCGACATTGATTTAGGTCAAGATTCAAGATTTCCAGCAGTGTCAAACGTTCGTTATTTGCTAATTTGAGGGCTGATTCCAAAGGCGAGTTAGGCTCAAATTTGCCGTGACAACCGAAATGGACGCAGTTGGCAAGGCTGAGTTGTTGGCTTTGGATGGCTTTCTTGTTGGCATCATCTTTTTTTAGCAAGAAATCATTAGGTTTAAATCGGTCACAGATGTTGGCAGCTTGAAGTTCAAGTAAATAGCGGTCGTCGGTAGGATTGGCGTTGCTAGGATTGGCGATCGCAAATAGGTGTGTAAAATGGGGGCGTTTTCGGCTTTGTGCCTGTTGCAGAATTTGGCAACTGGGGGCGTAGCGGATACCTTGTTTGAAGCAATCTAGCAGGTAAGGATTAGTTGGTTCTGGAGACTGGGTTTCTGAATTAAACCGCTGCCAGGTTTCACGGCTAACTGGCAAGGCGTGAAGGGGGAGTCGGTGCAGGAAACGATGGGGAATTAGAATTAGTTGATGACACTCTTTGGGTACATTTTTTAGAATCTCATCCAGGTGCAAAATCTCAGCTAGGTTTTGGAGGCGGGAGGCTAGGTTTTCCTGCCATTGAGTTTTGTTTTTTCCGTACTCTGTCAGATACTCTTTGACCCATTTCTCCAAGGCTGTCAAGTCTGCTTTTGAAGATTGCCAGACAATAGGAGTTGATGATTCTGGGGTGATGATGAAAGCAAGAAATTTCTCGTTTGTAATGTACCACTGAAGGATAGTGCTGTTTTTTGCTGTGAGGGATTGAATCTCGCTGTAGGAGATGGCTTTAACTTCTTGGGTGAGTGCGAAGTCGGGGTCGATGGGTTTGATTTCGCGGGCAATCAATTCCTTTAGTTGTTGCCGTAATTGGGTGAGATGAGTTTGATCGCGAATGGTGGTTTGTAGGTTGTCGATTTGGGGGCTGCGTTCTCCCGATAGTCTGCCGCCGTTGCTGTTACGATTTGTCTGTTCGATGTCCACTCGTCGCTGTTCGGTATCAATTTCTCGACGCAGGCGCGAGAGTTCGGTGATAACGGTTTCGGGAATGTCACCTTTGGGGTAGAGGTCGCGGGTGGCAAGGAGTTCGACTAAGTTGCGGGCTTTGCTGCGTTCGGCGTATTCTATGGCTGCGGTGTAGTTTTTTAGTTCTATACAAACTTCCACCATATTTACATAAAGTTGATTCCATTCTTCGGCTAATTTCTGCTTGGTTTCATCTCCAGAGTGAATCTCACCTCGGAGTAACTCGACAGTATTAATCGCCTCAGCAAAGGTATCATAAGCTAACTGTAAGTTGGGAACTTCTCGATAGCCAAGTCCCAAATTACATAAGGTTTCAGCATTGTGTTGGGGAAAAGCTTCGCGAGTGCAGACTTTCAATGCGGCTGTGAAAGATGTGAGCCCCTGCTCGATATTTTCTGCCCGCTCTCCCCGGATTCTGAGCAAGTAGGTAATTGCCAGATTATTTAGCGTTGTTGCCCATTGTTCGGGAAAGGCATCGCGGGTGAAGACTTCAAGTGCAGCAGTGTAATATGCGATCGCCTGCTCGATATTTTGTTCCCGCTCTCCCTTGATTCTTTGACGGTAAGCTTCTCCTAGATTATTTTGTGTCTCGGCCCATCGTTCGGGAATTATCTCGCGGTTGCTGGTGCGTACTTCCAGTGCTTCAGTGAAAGATGCGATCGCCTGTTCGATATTGTCTGCTTTCTCTCCCCTGATTCTGGAATAGTAGGCAGCCGCCAGATTATTTTGGGTCGTTGCCCAATCTGTCGGAAAGGCATCGCGTGTACGAACTTTTAGTGCATTTTGGTAACAAAGGATCGCCTGTTCGATATTGTCTGCCCTCTCTCCCCTGATTCTGTATAAATAGACATTTCCCAGATTACTTTGCGTCTGCGCCCATTTTTCTGGGTTGGTTTCAAAGGTACGAACTGAAAGCACGATTTCGTAAGCCGCAATAGAAATTTCTAGGTTTTCAGCCCTATTGCCTCTAGGGAATTGGCAAATCTTAATAGCAATATTTTCAATGAAAGCAGCACCTCGTTCAGCTTCTTCAGGGTCTTCTATTCCACCCAGTAATCCAGTCATAGTTTGTTGGAAAATTGGAATAAAATTAAGATTTAGCTTGTCTAGATTTGCTTGTAATACTGCATAAATGTGGTGCGAATCCCCACCAAAATTATTTTGCTCTGTCTGCACCAGCAATTGCAAAAACGCTAAATAATCACGTGGGGAGATATTCTCTAAATTATTATGCTCAGAGGATGTGAAGCCCAAGAATTCCCCTACCTGACTGGCAAGATTTTGCAAATAATTAGCCCGATTTTCCTCTCCTTGCTCTGCCAAAGTTACCGCTACCACCTCGCAAGCTTGCATAAACCCCAGATCCAGGAATTCCGAGTTAGCACTTAAAATCTGCGCTTCCTCACCGCTAGGACAACTCAGCAGCGTATTAATCAATTCCAGATAAGCAGAATTGCGGTCTGCATTCCCTCCCTGCGTATCTTCCGCCAAAGCTTGACTAATTTGCCCCGCCAATTGCTGCAAAAAACCTGCATGGTGTTCGCCATCCGCCGCCATCCGACTCGCCACTTGCTGCATCACTTCAATCAAACCTGAGTCAACAAACTCAGAGTGCTCTTGCAACAGTTCCCCCTCTTCCCCAGCCGGACAACTCAGCAGCAATTGAATCAGATTCAGGTAAGCTCGGACGCGGTTTTCATCCATGAGGCATGACCTTCAACATTCTTTATTCCCTCATTTGTAGCACAAATACAAGCAGCCCCAGCTAAACTGCAAGAATTATTTAATTTTCCAATCTAGCGGTCTATTTGCTCAGTTTGTGTTGACAAAATACTTGATTTATAGTATGAAACTAGCTAATATCAATTCCCGAAACTATTCCTACATATATCATCATACGCGAGCATCTGTAGGGAAACGGCACTGCCGTGTACGGCGCTGGATTCTGCAACTTTTAATAATTGTTATAAGTAGCTTTTTTTTAATTGGTATAATTAGGTTTGTCTAACGTTTCTGGTGTGTCGATTTTGATGCAATAAATGGTTTGCGATGCGAGAAAATGCAGGACACGGCAGTGCCGTTTCCCTACCCAGGTATCTGTGTTTTAGAGGAAATACAGGACACGGGAGTGCCGTGTCCCTGCTGTATCTCAGAGAAGTTAAAAGTGCGATCGCCCGATCGCACTTTAATTATGTCGAGTGTCAAATTATTTGTCCGCTTGCCAAATTATTGACCGCTATTTTTGATCGCTTCACAAGTTTTATACAATAAGGCTTTGAGCTATTTTAACACCTTTCTTTGACGACTGGATACTTTTGACAAATTAGTTGTCCGCTCTTCGATAATTGACAAATTATGTGTCTTTTCTTGAAAACCGCTATTTTTACGAGTTTTTTAAGGATTGACACATTATTGTCCTTTTGCTTTATAATACATAAACGTTGCAATCAAAACATTTATGTATAAACCGTTATGCAGCAATTGCTTGGAGGTATAAATGCTTATCCCTTCCTCAGATGAAACAGCTAGCCCTGTTGAAGTTCAGGAAATAGTGACTGAACTCTCAGATGAAGCAAAGCTTAAGCAGGAGGTAATTCAGACCCTTATGGAACCGTGCGATCACCGCACCTATGGGCAAAGGCAAAGAGAAGCAGCCCAAAAGCTGGGCGTATCAGTGCGAACGGTGCGACGGTTGGTTGCTAAGTGGGAGCAAGAAGGATTAGCAGCTCTTAACCAGGATCAACGCGCCGATAAAGGAAAGCATCGCATCGCCCCTGACTGGCAAGACTTCATCCTTAAAACCTACAAGGAGGGCAATAAAGGTAGTAAACGCATTACCCCTGCCCAAGTAGCGATTCGTGTTCAGGCAAGGGCGCAAGAATTAGGTCAAGAAGATTACCCCAGTTACAGAACGGTATATCGCGTTCTGCAACCAATTATTGAGAAGCAAGAGCAAACCCAAAGTGTCAGGAGTAGGGGATGGCGAGGATCGCGGCTATCGGTTAAGACTCGTGATGGCAAAGATTTATCCGTGGAATACAGCAACCATGTTTGGCAATGTGACCATACCCGTGCAGATGTGTTGTTGGTAGATCGAGATGGTCAGATTCTAGGTCGTCCTTGGTTTACAACGGTGATTGATACCTATTCTCGCTGCATTGTGGGCATTAATTTGGGCTACGATGCACCGAGTTCTCAGGTGGTAGCGCTGGCATTGCGCCATGCAATTTTACCGAAGCAGTATGGCTCATATTATCAACTCCATTGCGAATGGGGGACTTATGGCAAACCTGAACACTTTTATACAGATGGCGGTAAGGATTTCCGTTCTAACCATCTGCAACAGATTGGGGTGCAGTTAGGGTTTGTTTGTCATTTACGCGATCGCCCCTCTGAAGGTGGTATTGTTGAGCGTCCTTTTGGCACTTTTAACACTGAATTGTTTTCGATGTTACCGGGATATACGGGTTCAAATGTGCAAAAGCGACCAGAAGAAGCCGAGAAAGAAGCTTGTCTGACGCTGCGGGAATTAGAACAAATGCTGGTGCGCTTTATTGTTGATAAATACAACCAGAGTGTTGATGCCCGAATGGGCGACCAGTCGCGGTTTCAACGGTGGGAAGCAGGGTTGATTGCTGTTCCCAATCTAATTTCTCAGAGAGATTTAGATATTTGCTTGATGAAGCAGACGCGGCGCTCGATTTATCGAGGCGGCTATTTACAGTTTGAAAATTTGACTTATCGAGGCGAAAATTTGGCAGGATACGCTGGAGAAAGCGTTGCGCTGCGATATGACCCTAGAGATATTACAACGGTCTTGGTCTATCGAACAGAGGGCGATCGAGAAGTATTTTTAGCTCGTGCCCATGCTCAAGATTTGGAGACAGAGCAACTGTCTATAGATGAGGCAAAAGCTAGTAGCCGCAAGGTTCGGGAAGCTGGGAAGGCGGTTAGTAACCGTTCGATTTTGGCTGAGGTGCGCGATCGCGAAACTTTCCTCACTCAGAAGAAAACGAAAAAGGAACGCCAAAAGGCTGAGCAAGGTGAAATCCGTAAGGCAAAACAGCCTGTATCTATAGAACCGGAACCGGAGGAAGTGGTATCGCACAACAATGAAGCTGAACCAGAAATGCCGCAAGTATGGGATTACGAAGAAATGTGCGAAGATTACGGGTGGTAAAAAATGACGAATCAAGGCGATATTCCGCTTAACCCAGAAAAAATTCAAAAGGAAATTCAAAGATTGAACCGCAAGACTTTTGTGGAGTTGGAACAGGTGAAAAGTCTCCATGCGTGGCTGGAAGAAAAGCGCGAGTCTCGGCAGGCGGGGCGAGTTATGGGCGAGTCGAGGACGGGCAAAACTATGGCGTGTCATGCTTACAGGTTACTGCACAAACCCAAGCAGGAGCCGGGACAGCCGCCAACGGTTCCTGTGGTTTACATCCACATTCCGCCAGAGTGTGGCCCGAAGGAATTTTTTGGGATGATTCTTGAGCATTTGAAGTATCAGGTGGTTAAGGGAACGGTCGCCGAAATTCGCCATCGCACGATGCGCGTGCTCAAGGGGTGCTGCGTGGAGATGCTGATTATTGATGAAGCGGATCGGTTTCAGGCTAAGACGTTTGCTGAGGTGCGGGATATCTTTGACAAGTTGGAGATTCCCGTTATTTTGGTAGGTACTGACCGCTTGGAGACGGTAATTGGGCGAGATGAGCAAGTTCTCAAGCGCTTTTGTACTGTCTATCGCTACGGCAAGTTGTCAGCAGGAGAGTTTAAGCAGACGGTAGAGGTTTGGGAAAAGACAGTTTTGCAGTTGCCTGTGGCTTCTAATTTGTCTAGTAAGACGATGCTGAAAACATTGGGGGAAGCGACGGCGGGTTATATCGGTTTGATGGATATGATTCTCAGGGGAGCAGCTATTCGGTCTTTAAATAAAGGCTTGCAAAAGATTGATTTGGAGACGTTAAAAGAAGTAGTGGCGGGGTACAGATAATGGAAGCTTCGGATGTTCAGCCTTGGCTATTTCGAGTGGAACTCTTTCAGGGGGAAAGTCTGAGTCACTTCTTGGGACGATTTCGACGGGCAAACAATCTAACGCCAACTGGGTTGGGTAAGATGGCGGGGTTGGGAGGCGCGATCGCCCGTTGGGAAAAGTTTCGGTTTAATCCGCCTCCTTCTCCTCAGCAGTTGGAGGCGTTGGCGCTGGTGGGAGTTGAAAGGGAACGGTTACAGGAAATGTTACCGCCTCCTGGTGTAGGGATGAAGTTGGAGCCGATTCGGTTGTGTGGGGCTTGTTATGCCCAGTCGCCTTGTCACCGGATCGAGTGGCAGTTTAAAGAGATGCAGGGGTGCGATCGGCACAAATTACGCTTGCTGTCAGAATGTCCTAATTGTGGGGCAAGGTTTAAGATTCCGGCTTTGTGGATGGATGGGTGGTGTCAGCGTTGTTTTATGACTTTTATGGATATGGAAAAATACCAGAAGCTGATTAAATTACTAATATCTAAGTCAAAAAAGGTAAAATTCTGATTCGCAAACAAAATTTAGAACTTTTTGTAGCTTAAAATAAGCTATACGATTTACTTCGGACTTACTATTAGCTTTCTTTGTATTGCCCCTATATTTGGAAAATAATCCAAATACTTCAACTTTTTAGACTGATTGCTGAATCTGTATTTTCTCCTGCGATTTAACTTCAGTACGTGCTTTAGCCTCCGCTTCAACAAATGAGCCATATACATCGATAGTTGAATTTACCGCTTCAAAACTAACAGCGAGTGCAAAAGGTACGTCAGCATTGCTATCTTGGTTCCATCCAGCGTGTCCAACTACTGCAATACAGAAGCTTTCGGGTAGCTCATAAGATTTTACAGTCGCCCAATCTTTCTGAACAGTTCCTGTACTTCGAGACAGTTCTTTTACTATGCCATCAATGCCATTTGCTCGTGTTTGGCCTTTGCCTAACTGTCTTTTTCCCAGTGTCCATTGGAATAGTCCGTCATCTTCCTTGGTTTCTTCTGGTGCACCATAGTCTTTGACAAGTTTATCGAGAAAACAATCAGGATCTTCTCCTCGTTTGCTACAAGTCCAATCTAACCAAGTTGATAGATATTTCCTGCGATTACGTCGGGTACGACGAGGTTCAGCCACATAAGAAAGTGTGATTTCAATCAAAATGTCAAATCCTTCTCCTTGAGGCAGAAAATTTTCTGGCACTTTTACTTGATAAACCTTAGCTTGTCGAGCTTTAATACGTTCTAATCCTGTAGTTGTTAGCGTTACACGATTTGGGGAATTGCCGAGAGCGCGATTAATATCTGGAATACCATAACCCATACTCCGAATGGCATGATAGAGATTAGCATCCGAGTTATTCGTCCACGCTGGTAAACGTGCTGATTGAACAATGAGTGCCCGGTAAAGCAGTGTGCTTTCTTGAGGGAATGCTGCTGCTAATGCCGCAGCGATATGGGTGACTTTAGGCGCAGCAAATGATGTTCCTACGGCATCTGCACTAACAGCTTTACCACCGTCACGGGTTGAACGAATCAATTCTGGGCAAACAGATTCTGATGTAGTGAAATTGGGTGAGGTTGATGAGTCAATTACGTAGTCACCCCCATATTCAACTACTTCTGGTTTAATAGTGTCCCAAATGCCTGGGCCTGAGCAGGAGAAAGAAGAAGGATAATCCTTCTTCGCTATTGAACTTAAAGGCGGATTATTGTAAGTGCTGTGAGCAACAGAACCGACAGTTAGTGCTTGAAAACTTTGTGCTGGGTTAGCAACTCTGGCAGAGGGTTTTAGCAAATATTCTGGATAGTTACGACCGGCTTGTAGATGAGCGGAAATTGAAGGGCGTGTAACAAAGTTTTTCCGTGCTTCAATATTACCTGCGGCAACAATGAAGAGAACATCGTTTTCCCAACTCAATTTATCAATAGCTGCTGCCCAAGGAGTCATTGATTGGGTGCGACATGGTGAAATTCCAGCTATTGAGTGATTATAAATGCGCGTTCTAGTTTGCCGAGAATATATCTCTACAATTTCCTCTAAAACTTCTGGCGGAAATAGAAGTTTAGGTAGTTCATTTCGAGCATCAAGAATTCTGGCATTTTGAAGCCAACATACTGCCTGCTTACTACCCTTTTTAGGAATACCTCCTGGGTATAAAACTGCTCCTGCAACTCTAGTACCATGTCCACCACCTTGAACACAATCAACAGTGGTATTCGTTTCTCTAGGTACCCAAGAGTTAGAGAGAGCAGAGTCAATTGCTGCTCTCAGGTGAGGATGACGCTCTTGAATGCCGCTGTCGATAATACAAACTTTGGGTGCGTTTGGGTCAGGTGCTTCTAATTCAAACTGTTCCCGCTCGGATTCAGAGCTATTGGGTGTAACGGATGGAGCGATAAATTCATCGGCTTCACTGACATCGAATATATATGGAAAGTTGAGGACAAGATCCTTCAGACCTTTACCAAATATGCGAATTCGGCAGGAAAAGCTATCGGGTAGGCGTGAAATACCCACATCATTACCTTGAACAGACTTCAAAATTTTTCCACAATATAGTGGAGCTTGAATAAATTTTTTAAGTTGCTCTTCTCTTACCCAATAAAGATCATCCCACTCTTCAGATGTGAGATTATGTTTATCTAACCATTTATTAATGCTTTTCAGATAATTGTCATCGTTATTAAAATCTTTCCGCTTGGGACATCTCGAATATTGTTCTTGAATGTTGATGCAAGAAATACCTACATCTACAATATATTCTTGATCATCTAAAATCTGACCCCACTGTTCTTTAAGGCTAGGGGAAAGGATATATTCTGGTCGTTGAGTCCCCTCCAAAATTTCCCATATTTCTGGAACCTTACCGCCACCATGCTCAGACTCAATAAATTGCTGAATCTTTTTTCTGAGTTCCGAGAGTTCTATATCTGCTGAAGCTCCAATGATGTAGCCCTCCTCCAGATCAGCAACAATCTCAATCCCGAAACTTTTCAGAGCATCTGCATCAAATAAATTGGGATCTACTTGTAAAATGAATGAAATTGCATCTGGCAGATCAGGTTTACCATCTTCCTTGCGTTTTTCGCGTTCCTTCTCCCAATTTGAGACAATAGATGAGATAGAAGACTTTAACTTGCTACCATGTCCACCTGCATCGCCTTTATTAGCCAGCGTTGTTGTAGAGGGTTTTCTCCCACCTCTTGGAGGTGGCGCAGCAGTTCCTTCATTAGTCAAACGTAGAGGTAAATGAGAAAATTGATTCAATTGTTCAGACATGGGAAATTATAACGTCTTTAATAGATGCCTCTAAGTGTTCTTGGATGACAAGTTCTTCTCGATCAAGGATGGCGCGTTTAGCCGCATCTTGAGCAACTCGAACAATTTGTGCTGCTGAAAGTTTGTCTAGTTTCAGCACAATATTTCTCCAGTCGATTATACCAAACTCTACCGAAGAAAGTGTCTGTTTCAAAATAGCCTCAATTTCTGCCGGTGTTGGTTTTGGCACTTCGATGACATCATCAAATCGTCGCCATACAGCTTCATCCAGAAATTTAGTCAAATTTGTGGCTGCAACAAGCAATCCATTTGAGGCTTCGTATTCATCAAGTAGTTGTAAAAAAGTATTAACAACTCGCTTGATTTCTCCTACTTCCTGAACGTCTTCCCGGGATTTAGCGATCGCATCACATTCATCAATAAACAACAAACAAGGAGTTTGAGAAGCTGTTTCAAATACTTCCCGCAAATTGGTTGCAGTTTCCCCCAAAAAGGAAGAAACCATTGCATCAAAACGTACTTTTACGAGAGTAAGTCCTGTATTCCAAGCTAGACGTTCGGCTCCCATAGTTTTACCGCACCCCGGAGTACCATAGAGTAGTATTTTTTGGCGGTAGCGTAAACCATGATGAGCTAGTCGGTCACGTGCAACATATTCTTTTTCTATACGACGAAAACGATCTTCCACAGCATCTGAAAGAATCATATGGTGTCGTAAACGCTCTCTAGGAACCGTAACAATAAAGGGATGGTTAAAACGTTGCTTGCTCGATAGCAAGGTTAGGGAGTGAGTATCATGTGTCTTTGAAAGAACACCGCTAGAAGGTGCAGAAGAAATTGCATCACGAGAGAGCTTAGGTGAAAGTGCTGGAATCTCAGGAGGGATACGAGAAGATTGAGAATTACTTTTGTGGGTAATATTTTGGAGTTGTTCAGCTAGGAGGGTGTGTCCTTTTTTACGTTCTTCCTCAACGACTACAGATAGCATACTTTGGATCGCCGTTTTATCTTCACTGGCGATCGCTCTAAATAGCCGTTTAAGTAAGTCTCCTTTCATTTTGCTGATTTGCTACTATATAGTACCATTGTACTATTAGATAGGGACATAAGCAAACTGGGACATTTATCCATTTTAAGGTGATATCAGTTCGGTCACTCTAATTTATTACTATTGTGTAACTTTGCTCAATAAATTACCGAAAACAAAGAATTTGATCCCCCTACCCCTTCAACCTAATTTGATGTATCTGAGCTAACCACAGAGGAATCACAGGCTGATCAAATTTTAAGGAATCAATAGCCTTCAACAAATCAAAGTCCACCAGTTCGAGCGATCGCACTCTACCCCTTCACTCTCTCACGCGATCGCCCATAAATCACATCCAACCACACCGGCACAACAAACTTACCCTCAGCCCAAGCTGCTACTACCTTCTCCCCATCGAACTCTATCAGCTTAGAAGCTCCTGCCTGTGGCTCTTTGACAAAAATTAACAGCTTTTGAGCGATCGATCAAAAGCCCCGGATACTGATCCTTAAGCGTCTTCAGCACTTCCCGCGCCACCTCAAAGGTAAAACCCACCGACAGCCAATAAACCATCGCCGCAAACTCCACCAAATTTCCCTCAGAGTAGTAAATACTCCTCCCCGTCCCCGTTTCCGTAATCACAGGGACAACAACCCCATTCTCACGCCAATACTGCAACTGACGGAAGTTTGGGAAAAGAAGGTTTTGCAGTTACCTGTGGCTTCTAATCTTTCTAGTAATGCCATGCTGAAGACTTTGGGGGAGGCGACTGGGGGTTATGTGGGGCTATTGGATATGATTACTTAGGGAGACGGCGATTCGGGCTTTGAAGAGGGGATTATCAAAGATTGATTTGGAGACTCTCAAGGAAGTTGCTGCGGAGTACAAGTGATGGAAGCGATCGATATCCAGCCTTGGCTGTTTCGGGTGGAACCGTTGGAAGGTGAGAGTTTGAGCCATTTTTTGGGGCGGTTTCGACGGGCGAATGAGTTAACGCCGAATCGGTTGGGTAAGATGGCGGGGTTGGGAGGTGCGATCGCCCGTTGGGAGAAGTTTCGGTTTAATCCGCCTCCTTCTCCTCAGCAGTTGGATGCGTTGGCGGTAGTGGTCGGAGTTGAAAGGGAACGGTTACAGGAAATGTTACCGCCTCCTGGGGTGGGGAAGAAGTTGGAGCCGATTCGGTTGTGTGGGGCTTGTTATGCCCAGTCGCCTTGTCACCGGATAGAGTGGCAGTTTAAGACGGCAACGGGGTGCGATCGCCACCAGTTACGTTTGCTGTCAGAATGTCCTAACTGTGGGGCAAGATTCAAAATTCCAGCTTTATGGGTTGAAGGGCAATGCCAAAGATGTTTTACCTCTTTTGCTGAAATAAAAATATACCAAAAGCCTTTACGCTTTACGCAAAAAGACGATTTGGTCAGTGAATAGATTTGGATGTTGTGAAATATTACTGGTTCTTTGCGGGCTGGTTGCGTTTCCAGGTAAAATAATTAATTGCGTTCTAACACTGTCTAGCAGACAAAACTTAGGACGCGCTGTACAAGGCGGCACAAGATGGCACTTAAAAAAAGTGAACTTTACAGTTCGTTATGGAAAAGCTGTGATGAGTTGCGGGGCGGCATGGATGCCTCGCAATATAAAGATTATGTACTGGCGTTATTGTTCATTAAATATGTTTCTGACCGCTATGCTGGGGTAGAGGATGCCCTGATTGAAGTCCCGGATGGGGGAAGCTTTCAGGACATTGTGGCGCTCAAAGGCGACAAAGAAATTGGGGACAAAATCAATAAAATTATTGCCAAACTTGCGGAAGCGAATGACCTGAAGGGCATTATTGATGTTGCTGATTTCAATGATGCTGACAAGTTGGGTAAAGGTAAGGAGATGCAGGATCGGCTCTCTAACTTGGTAGATATCTTTAATGATCCGAACCTGAATTTTAGTAAAAATCGGGCAGATGGGGACGATCTGTTAGGGGATGCCTACGAGTACCTGATGCGGAACTTTGCCACCCAGTCGGGGAAAAGCAAAGGACAGTTTTATACTCCGGCGGAAGTGTCTCGGATTATTTCTAAGGTGATTGGGGTCAATACTGCCGAAAGCCAGGAGCAGTGTATCTATGACCCGACTTGTGGCAGCGGTTCTTTGTTGCTGAAGGCGGCGGATGAAACTGCACGGGGGTTAACCATCTATGGGCAGGAGATGGACAACGCTACTCGCGCCTTGGCTAAGATGAACATGATTTTGCACGCGCATCCTACGGCAGATATTTTACAAGGGAATACGTTGGCAGACCCGCTGTTTAAAGAAGCAGATGGGAAACTGAAACAATTTGATTTTGCTGTTGCTAATCCGCCTTTTTCTTCAAAAGCTTGGAGCAATGGATTTAACCCGGTTCAAGACGAATTTAAGCGATTTGAGGATGGCATCCCTCCGGCGAAAAATGGCGACTATGCCTTTTTGCTGCATCTGCTCAGATCGCTTAAAAGTCAGGGTAAAGGAGCGATTATTCTGCCTCACGGGGTTCTATTTCGGGGGAATGCCGAAGCAGAGATCCGCAAGAATCTGATTCGCCAGGGTGTGATTAAAGGCATTATCGGCTTGCCGCCCAACCTATTTTATGGAACGGGGATTCCTGCCTGCATCATTGTGCTGGACAAGGAAAATGCCGAGAAGCGCCAGGGCCTTTTTATGATCAATGCCAGCAAAAGTTTTGTCAAAGATGGCAATAAGAACCGATTGCGGGATCAGGATAGTCACAAAATTGTTGATGTGTTTAATCGGCAGCTAGAGATTCCGAAGTATTCCCGCTTTGTGCCATTTGAGGAAATTGCTGAACCCAAAAACGACTACAACCTGAATATTCCCCGCTACATCGACAGCCAGGAAGAGGAAGATATTCAGGATATTGAGGCGCATCTGTTGGGAGGAATTCCCAAGCGAGATGTTGAGGCGTTGAGTGAGTATTGGCAAGTGTATCCGACGCTAAAGCAGAAGCTTTTTGAAATAGCAGAGCGACCTGGATATTTAAAGCTAAAGATCTCCATAGAGGAGGTCAAAGCCTGCATTTTTGACTATCCCGAATTTATTAGCTATGGGCAAGAAATTCAGGCGGTTTTTGAAGGGTGGCAAGCAAAAAATACACATTGGCTGAAAGAGATCCAACCGGGACATCATCCCAAGGATATTATTTACAGTCTTTCAGAAGATTTGTTGCAAGCTTTTACTGGAAAAAGTCTGATAGATAAATACGATGTCTATCAGCACCTAATGACTTATTGGGTAGAGAGTATGAAGGATGATGTTTATATTCTGGTTGAGGATGGCTGGAAGGCAGAACTGAAAATGGTGAGGAATAAAAAAGGTGCAGTTACAGATGCTACTTGCGAACTGATTCCCAAAGAGTTGATGATTAACCGCTATTTTAAAGCTGAACAGGCGGCGATTGAAAAACTCGAAGCGAAAAGAGATGACATGGTTCGCCAGCAGGAGGAACTGCAAGAAGAACACGGTGGCGAGGAGGGTTTGCTGGAAGAAGTTACTAATGATAGTGGCAAAATTACGAAAGCAAACGTGAATGATCGCATCAAGAAAATTAAGAATAATGCAACAATGTTTGTGGATGATTTGAAGGTGTTAAAGGCTTATTTAAAACTGATTGACGAAGAGGCAGAACTTACTAAAAAAATTAAAGAACGGACTCAATTTTTAGATGAATGTGTGTTAAAAAAATATCGGGATCTAACGCAGGACGAGATTAAAACGCTGGTGGTAGATGACAAGTGGATGGTGACGCTGCAACAAGCAATAAATTCAGAGATGGAGCGGATTTCGCAACGGTTGGCGCAACGGATTAAGGAGTTAGCAGAACGATATGAGACACCTTTGCCAGATTTGACAAGTCGGGTGGATGAGTTGACAAGTCGGGTGGAGGCTCATTTGAAGAGAATGGGGATGGCATGGTGATGGTTACAAATGTACCAGAAGGTTATAAAGAGACTAAGGTAGGGCTAATTCCTAATGATTGGCAGGAAAAAAGATTGGAAGACGTGAGCAAACTGTCTTCTGGAACAACACCATCGAGAAAATTAGAGGAGAGGTACTATTCTAACGGAAACATTTACTGGGTAAAAACCACCGATCTAAATAATAGCAATATAATTCATACCGGAGAAAAAATAACCGAGTTAGCGCTAAATGAGACTTGCTTGAAGGAATATAGTATTGGCACAGTTTTAGTGGCCATGTATGGTGGATTTAATCAAATTGGAAGGACAGGATTACTCAAGATACCAGCCGCTGTTAATCAGGCACTAATAGCTATTCAGCCACAACGCGAAACTTTAGATTCAATTTTTATAATTAACTATCTGAATTTTCGAGTTAGTTACTGGAAAAGTGTTGCTATCAGTAGCCGGAAAGATCCAAACATCACAAGTAGGAATGTAAAAGAGTTTCCCATACCTCTACCTCCGCTCTCTGAACAAAGAGCGATCGCACAAGCCCTCAGTGATGCCGATGCCGCGATAGCAGAACTCGATCTCCTCATCACCAAAAAGCGCAACATCAAGCAAGGCGCAATGCAGGAGCTTTTGGCGGGCAGAAAAACTTTACCTGGTTTTATTGACACTTGGGAAGTAAAAACATTAAGAGAAATTAGCCACTCAATAGCTTCTGGTAAATCCAATTCAAAATCAGAAAGTGGGTTATATCCCGTCTATGGCTCAACAGGAATAATTGGATATAACAATAACTTTGATTACTGTGGTGAAAAGATATTAGTTGCGAGAGTTGGAGCAAATGCCGGAACAACCAATTTAGTCAGTGGCTATTATTGTGTATCAGATAACACCTTGATTATTAGTCTTAATCAGAGTGTAGATATTATTTTTACTTACTACAAATTGGTGAATTATAAGCTCAATACTCTGGTTTTCGGTTCAGGACAACCATTGATCACAGGAGCTCAGTTAAAAAATTTATTAGTTTCTATTCCACATATTTCTGAGCAACAAGCGATCGCCCAAGTCCTCACCGGCATGGATGCCGAAATTGAAGCCTTAGAGCAAAAACGCGATAAATACAAAGCCATCAAACAGGGTATGATGCAGGAACTTCTCACTGGGAGGACACGGCTGGTATGAGTCACGTCGGAGAAAAGGAACGCTTAACCCAAAATCGTGTTGTGCAACTGTTCCAGCAGCAGTTGGGCTATGGCTATCTAGGCAACTGGCAAGACCGCCCCAATAATAGCCATGTTGAAAGCGATCTCCTCACCAACTTTTTGCGCCACAAACAACACTACAGCGACAGCCTGATTAACAAAGCTTTCGACCAACTCAAAAAAGCCGCAGACGACCAAAGTAAAAGCCTCTACGACATCAACAAAGCCGTCTACAGCCTGTTACGCTATGGGGTCAAAGTCCGGGAAGAAGTCGGCGAAAACGCCCAAACCGTTTGGCTGATTAATTGGAAAAACCCCTTAGAAAACGACTTCGCTATTGCCGAAGAGGTGACAGTCAAAGGCGAAAATGCCAAACGCCCGGATGTGGTGCTGTATATCAACGGTATCGCCTTGGGTGTATTAGAACTCAAACGCAGCACTGTCTCCGTTTCCGAAGGCATCCGTCAAAACCTCGATAACCAAACCTCAAGATTTATCAAATCCTTCTTTGCCACCATGCAGTTTGTTATGGCAGGCAATAACACTCAAGGCTTACGCTACGGCACGATCGAAACTCCTGAAAAATATTATCTCACGTGGAAAGAAGAAAACCCAGACTATAATCCTCAAACAGACCCTAAAGAAAACAAATATTTATCCAGTTTAGACTGCGGGATTGCCGACAACGCACTCGATTGCACTCTGCTGCGCCTTTGCGAAAAACAACGATTCCTCGAACTAATCCACGATTTTATTGTGTTCGATCGAGGCATCAAAAAAGTTTGCCGTCATAACCAGTATTTTGGTGTTAAAGCCACTCAAACCTTTCTGCAACAACGGAAGGGCGGCATTATCTGGCACACCCAAGGCAGTGGCAAAAGTCTAACAATGGTGTGGCTGACCAAATGGATTCGCGAAAATATCCCCGATGCCCGTGTCCTGATCGTGACCGATCGCGATGAACTAGACAAGCAGATTGAGAAAGTTTTTAAAGGCGTTAACGAAGACATCTATCGCACCGAAAACGGCAGCGACCTGATCGATAAACTCGATCGCACGGCCCCCTGGCTACTCTGTTCTTTAATTCATAAATTCGGCAAAAAAGACAAAGATAAAGTCAGCGACGCAGACTACGACAGCTACATTGCAGACCTCAAGCGCAGTCTCCCCTCAGATTTCTCCTCCAAAGGCAATATCTATGTATTTGTAGATGAATGCCACCGCACCCAATCAGGCAAGCTGCACGATGCCATGAAGGAAATTCTGCCCAATGCCGTGTTTATTGGCTTCACAGGTACGCCGTTACTCAAAAAGGACAAGCAGAATAGCATTGAGGTCTTTGGCGGTTACATTCATACCTATAAATTTCATGAAGGCGTAGCCGATAAAGTAGTTCTCGATTTACGCTACGAAGCCCGCAATGTCGATCAATTCATCACTTCCGAAACCAAAATCGACCAGTGGTTTGAAGCGAAAACTAGAGGCTTAACCGCACAAGCCAAGATTCAACTGAAACAGCGCTGGGGTACCTTACAACAGGTTTTGAGTTCGGCATCCAGACTAGAAAAAATTGTCAGCGATATCCTATTAGACTTTGAAACCAAAGACCGTCTCCAAAGCAATCGGGGCAATGCTCTGTTGGTGGCAGGCAGCATTTACCAAGCCTGCAAATATTATGAGTTATTCCAGAATCGCGGCTTCAAACGATGTGCGATCGTCACCTCTTACGATGGCTCCCTCCAAAGCATCAAAGGCGAAAGCACCGGCGGAGACGAATACACCGAAAAGCAGCGGCAGTATGAGATTTACCAAAAAATGCTGAA
Source organism: Microcoleus sp. MON1_C5 (assembly GCF_036701875.1). NCBI lineage: Bacteria > Bacillati > Cyanobacteriota > Cyanophyceae > Oscillatoriales > Microcoleaceae > Microcoleus > Microcoleus sp. MON1_C5. The sequence goes on from NZ_JAUBRN010000043.1 coordinate 54,776, forward strand.
TGGTAAAACCCCCGAAGCCTTTGAGGAAGAGGTCAAAAATAAATTTGTTGATGAACCCGCCCAGATGAAGCTGCTGATTGTGGTGGATAAGCTGCTGACTGGTTTCGATGCGCCCCCCACCACCTATCTCTACATAGATAAAACCATGCGAGATCATGGTTTGTTTCAGGCGATTTGTCGCGTTAATCGACTGGATGGTGACGATAAAGAGTATGGTTATATTATCGATTACAAAGATTTGTTCAACAGCCTGGAGAAATCCGTTCTCGACTACACCGCCGAAGCGTTTGAGGACTACGATCGAGGCGATGTCGAGGGGTTGTTGAGCGATCGCCTGGAAAAGGGAGTCGAACGTTTAGAAACTGCCCGAGAAAGCATCAAAGCCCTGTGCGAGCCTGTAGAACCGCCAAAAAATACCCTGGCCTACATCCGTTATTTCTGTGCTTCCAACACCGAAGACCCAGATTTAGTAAAAGAACACGAACAAAAGCGAGTTAGCCTCTACAAACTCACCGCTTCTCTAGTTCGAGCTTACGCTAATCTAGCAAATGATATGCCAGAAGCTGGCTATTCTGCTGCTGAAATTGAAACCATTAAGCAGGAAGTCAAATATTACGAACAAATTCGCGCCGAAGTCAAACTTGCCAGCGGGGATGCGATCGACCTGAAAGCCTATGAACCCGCGATGCGCCACCTGATCGATAGCTACATTGGCGCAGAAGAGAGCGAAGTGCTTTCCACCTTTGAGGATATGACGCTGATTGAGTTGATTGTCGATCGCGGCAAGGATGCAGTCAATACCCTACCCAAAGGCATCAGACAAAACCCAGAAGCCGTTGCCGAAACCATTGAGAACAATCTACGCAAAGTCATCATCGAACAACGCCCCACCAACCCCAAGTATTTCGGCACAATGTCCGAGCTCTTGGATAAACTGATTCAAGAACGCAAAACAGCCGCTCAGGAGTATGAAAACTACCTGAATAAAGTTGTCTCTCTCAGCCGACAAGTTACCCAACCTGCAACCTCAACCCAGTACCCTCCATCTCTGGACTCTCCCGCCAAACGAGCCTTATACGATAACCTAGACCAAAATGAGGTGCTGGCATTGGCGATCGATCGTGCAATTTGCCAAACTAAAAAAGATGCTTGGCGCGGCAATAAAATCAAGGAACGTGAAGTTAGAAATGCCATCAAAAAACACCTTGACCCTGCTGAAAAAGTGGATATAATTTTTGATATTGTGAAGAATCAAAGCGATTATTAAGATGCCTCAGATAACAATCAGCGAGCTAGTAATTGATATTGACCGAAAAGATATTAAAAACATCCATCTAGGGGTATATCCTCCCGATGGTCGGGTGCGGATGGCTGTCCCTTTAAAAGTAAATGATGAAGCGGTTCGTTTATTTGCCATCTCAAAGATAGCTTGGATCAAAAAACACCAAGCCAATTTTAAAGCACAAGAACGCCAATCAAAAAGAGAATTTGTATCCGGTGAAACGCACTATTTTCAAGGCAAACGCTATTTACTCAATGTTATTTATCACAAAGGTAGCCCCAAAGTAAAAGTCAGAAACAACACCTATATCGACCTCTACGTCAAGGAAGGAAGCGATGAAGCCCAACGCCAAAAAGTAATAATGAATTGGTATCGGCAGCAGTTAAAACAAGCAATTCCTCCATTAATCGAAAAGTGGACACCGATTCTAAGCGTTCAGGTTAATGATTGGGGAGTGAAGCAGATGAAAACAAAATGGGGCACTTGTAACATTGAGGCGAAACGCATCTGGTTGAACCTTGAACTCGCAAAGAAAGAACTTCACTGTCTAGAATATGTCGTCGTCCATGAAATGACGCATCTTTTAGAACGGCATCATAACGAGCGATTCACCCTGTTAATGAATCGATTCCTTCCTAATTGGCGTTTCTATAAAGATGAATTGAACCGCTCTCCACTTGGAAGCTATTGAGATTCAACTGGAACTATCGACTTCTTTTAGTTTTCCAGCAACCGCCAATGAATCACCTCAGCTCAAACCACGACAAGGCTAATTAAATGCAAAAATGCGATCGGGCCTAACTCACCAGCTTACTAGCTAGCCCTTGATGAATCTGATCTAACCAGACAGGGATTACAGGCTGACCAGATTTTAACGATGCGATCGCACTCTCCCAATCAAACTCTACCAGTTGGAGCGATCGCACTTTACACCCTCACTCTCACATTCACTCTCTCACGCGATCGCCCATAAATCACATCCAACCACACCGGCACAACAAACTTACCCTCAGCCCAAGCGGCTACTACCTTCTCCCCATCGAACTCTACCAACTTAGCCGCTCCTTCCTGTGATTCTTTGACAAAAATTAACCGCTTTGGCTCTTGATCGCTCAAAAGCCCCGGATACTGCTCCTTAAGCGTCTTCAGCACTTCCCGCGCCACCTCAAAGGTAAAACCCACCGACAGCCAATAAACCATCGCCGCCAACTCCACCAAATTTCCCTCAGAGTAGTAAATACTCCTCCCCGTCCCCGTTTCCGTAATCACAGGGACAACAATCCCACTCTCACGCCAATACTGCAACTGACGTAACGTACAGCCTGCAATCTGGGCCGCCTGCTTACTCGTAAAAAAGCGCTCTTCCATGAAACTCATTCTACAGCAGCGCTAATTTATACATTTATGTTAGTATTGAAACATTAGTGTTAAAAACAGCGATGAGTCAAATCACCATCCAGTGTCGCCTAATCGCCAACGAGCCCACCCGCCGTCAACTTTGGGAGTTAATGGCACAGAAAAACACGCCCCTAATCAATGAACTCCTAGAACAAGTTGGCCAACACCCTGATTTCCCGACATGGCGACAAAACGGCAAACTGCCCGCAGGACTGATCAAACAGCTTTGGGAATCTCTCAAAACTGACCCCCGCTATGTCGGTCAACCCAGTCGCTTTTACGCAAGCGCGATCGCAGTTGTTAACTACATCTACAAATCTTGGTTAGCCTTAATGAAACGGTTGCAATACCAAATCGAAGGCAAAACCCGTTGGCTAGAAATGCTCAAAAGCGATGCCGAACTCATAGAAACTAACGGCATCACCTTAGACACCCTCCGCGCCAAAGCCACTGAAATCTTGGCTCAATATACTCCGCGCTCAGCCCTCGCCGACTCTCCCAAGCCTAAAAAAACAAGTAAAAAAGCAAAAAAACCGAAAGTTTCCGAAACTAACCGCAGCCTATCTCACAGCTTGTTTGAAGCCTACCGCCAAAGTGAAGACAACTTGAACCGAAGTGCGATCGCTTACTTGTTGAAAAACGGCTGTAAACTCACCGATAAAGAAGAAGACCCAGAAAAATTTGCCAAACGTCGTCGCCGAGTCGAAATCCAAATCCAGCGCCTCATCGAACAGCTAACCGCCAGAATGCCCAAAGGTAGAGACTTAACAAACGCTAGATGGTTAGAAACATTAGCGATCGCATCTACCACCTTCCCCGAAAACGAAGCCCAAGCCAAATCCTGGCAAGACCGCCTCTTGAAACAACCCGTAGCCGTACCCTTCCCTGTCGCCTACGAAACCAACGAAGACCTAACCTGGTTTAAAAACCCATCAAACCGCCTCTGCGTTAAATTCGGCGGTTTAAGCGAACACAGTTTTCAAATCTATTGCGACCAGCGCCAACTCCTTTGGTTTAATCGTTTCCTAGAAGACCAACACATCAAACGAGCCAGCAAAAACCAACATTCCAGCAGCCTTTTCACCCTCCGCAGCGGCCGCATTGCTTGGCAAGAAGGAGAAGGAAGAGGCGAACCTTGGAACGTCCACCGCTTAACCCTTTACTGCACCGTTGATACCCGTCTCTGGACAGCCGAAGGTACAGAACAAGTCAAGCAAGAAAAAGCTGCCGAAATTGCCAAAGTCCTCACCAAAACCAAAGAAAAAGGCAACCTTAACGAAAATCAGCAAGCCTTTATTCAGCGCCAAAACTCTACATTAGCTCGTATTAATAACCCTTTCCCCCGCCCCAGTCAACCTTTATATCAGGGGAACCCTCATATTCTTGTTGGTGTGAGCCTGGGCTTAGAAAAACCTGCTACCATCGCCATAGTGGACGCGATCGCATCTAAACCCCTGACTTACCGCAGTGTCAAACAGCTACTCGGTAAAAATTACCAGCTACTCAACCGCCAGCGCCAAGAAAAACAGCGCACTTCCCAACAGCGACACAGCGCCCAAAAACAGGCTGCCCCTAACCGTTTTGGAGAGTCGGAGTTAGGGGAATATGTAGATAAATTACTAGCGAAAGAGATTATCGCGATCGCGCAAAAATATCAAGCTAGTAGCATCGTCTTACCCAAACTCGGCGATATGCGAGAAATAGTCCAAAGCGAAATTCAAGCTTTAGCCGAGCAAAAATGCCCAGAATTTTTAGAAGGTCAGCGAAACTACGCTAAACAATACCGTGTTAGCGTTCACAATTGGAGTTATGGCAGACTAATCGAGTGTATCAAGAGTCAAGCAGCGAAAGTTGGGATGGTGATCGAAGAGGGACAGCAGCCAGTTAGAGGAAGTCCCCAAGAGAAAGCAAAGGAGATAGCGATCTCCGTCTATCACTCACGTTCCAAAACTTAATTGACAACTAACTGCACATTGACAATAGAATAGTAAATAGCGCCGCTGGTCATGCTCGTTAGAGCCTCTGAGCAGTGATAAATGAGGGTTAGTTTGACGGTTGGAAGACCGTTGTGCTTTCTGACCCTAGTGGCTGCCCACCCCGAAGCTGCTATCCCTTGCGGATAGGAATTAGGTGCGCCCCCAGCAATACGGGTGCGGGTTTACCGCAGTGGTGGCTACTAAATCACCTCCGACCAAGGAGGAACCCACCTTATTTTTTTCGTGAACCTAAGCGGGAGCGAAATTCCCAGGAGGTTGACGAATCTTCTGAAGTTAATAGCCAGACTAAGTTTGGGCTTTTTCTGGGATGGTCAACCCTCCAGTTGTGACAGTTTCCAGGGCAACATTTTCAAGATTGACGAAATTTGTTTCTGGAAGTCAGTTTAGGTTAGGGTTTAAGCGCTTAGTGCTTCAATGGCCATCCCGACTAGGGGTGGGTTGAAAGAATAGTTTGCTATTGCTGCTAATTGATGGAGTAGATCGGCTTCAATGGCCATCCCGACTAGGGGTGGGTTGAAAGTGCGGATTAGTTGCGGCGTTCTGGCGACTACAGGCACAACTTCAATTGCCATCCCGACTAGGGGTGGGGTGAAAGTTCATGTGCATTGGTTTATTGGTATGGACGAATTGGAGCTTCAATTGCCATCCCGACTAGGGGTGGGTTGAAAGCTATTTTGTTCGACCGAATGCTATTATTCTAGGCTTATAAGGCTTCAATGGCCATAGACTACGAGTGGGTTGAAAGGTAAGGCAGGGGTCTGCCCAATATATTTGTAATACTTTTGTAAGCTATCTTCTTTTCAGGACAACAATATGTCAATGCGGACAAGTAATTTGTCAAACGGACAGCAATATGTCAACGCGGACAAATAATTTGACACTCGACAATTAAAAAAGGCGGCACCCAGATTTGAACTGGGGGTGGAGGTTTTGCAGACCTCTGCCTTACCACTTGGCTATGCCGCCGTCACGTCTGAAATTTGACGTTTTCTTATAGTACACCAAATCTCGAAAAATTTAACATACCTGTCAAAAATTTCGTGAAGCGAAGCTATCCCGTAGGGAATCGCCCTTTTTTCCCATATCCCCAAAACCCATCCGAGGCTATTCTAGAACTAAATCGATCGCCCGCAACACCAGCCATGACACCAGTTTCTCCCCTACTCGTCGCCCAAATCACCGACACTCACTTGTTTGCAGAGATCGATCGAGAATGGAAAGGCCTCTCAACAACCCGCACCCTCCAAGCAGTTCTCGATCGCTTGCAACAGATACAGCCGCCGCCCGACTTACTCCTACTCACAGGCGACTTGTCGCAAGACGAAACACCCGAATCCTACCAGCGCCTCGTATCCCTCATCGCCACCCTCGGAATACCCGCCTACTGGATACCTGGGAACCACGACAACATCCCAGTCATGTCAGAAATCTTAAATCAGTCGCCTCTTTCCCCAGAAAAATCATGGATGCTAGGAAACTGGCAATTTGTATTACTTTCGAGTGTGGAAGCGGGATGCGACGGCGGGCGGCTTTCCCCAGAAAGCTTGCATTGGCTCGACTCTCAACTGCAACAAACGGGCGATCGACCTGTTATCATTGCCTTGCACCATCATCCTTTGCCGATCGACTGTGAAATCATGGATGGAATGATGCTGCACAATGCCGATGAATTTTTCGCAATTGTCGATCGATACCCTCAAATCAAAATAGTCCTCTGCGGCCACATTCACCAAGAATTCCACCAACAGCGGGGCTCAGTTACCTACTTGGGGACACCCAGCACCTGCATCCAACTTTTACCGAAAAGCCATCCGATTATCCTTGACGAAATCCCGCCCGGATTTAGATTGCTTGAATTGGCGATCGACGGTACTTGGAGCACAAGAGTTGAGCGCGTCGCCGAAGTATCGCCACCCTTTTAATAATTTTCGATAACCTAAAAATATTTATCAAATTTACCTTTTTTTGTCAATCCATCAACAGATAGATTGTTGTGAGCAACCCCATCTATTATGATAATTATTGGCTATAGATTGCAGGCATAGCTAGAGGGCTCGGCAACCAACAAAAATATATCTAGCAACATTACAAAACAGGAAAAACTAAATTTATGTCTGAACTAAATGGCGTGATGATGCAGTATTTCCACTGGTACAATCCCGCTGACGGGAACCTGTGGAATCAGCTAGCCGAATCTGCAAAAGATTTAGCCAAAATAGGCATTACATCCCTTTGGTTGCCACCCGCCTATAAAGGAACAGACGGCGCTCAGGAGGTAGGTTACAGCGTCTACGACTTATTCGATTTAGGCGAATTCGACCAAAAAGGGTCGGTACGCACGAAATACGGGACAAAAGATGAGTATTTGCGCGCGATTAAAGCTGCACAAGATGCAGGAATTCGGATTTATGCCGATGTTGTCTTCAACCACAAATTAGGTGCCGATGCAGAAGAAGAAGTCGAAGCTACACCCTTCCATCCCGAAGACCGCAATGCCCCAGTAGGCGAATATCAAAAAATCAAAGCTTGGACGCATTTTACCTTCCCCGGCCGCGACAAAAAATATTCCAGCATGGAGTGGCATTGGTGGCATTTTGACGCCATTGATTACAACATTTACAACACAGAAACCCATGCCGTTTACCTGCTAAAAGGCAAAGAATTCGATCAAGGAGTAGACTTAGAAAAAGGTAATTTTGACTACCTCATGGGTTGCGATTTAGATATGGACAACCCAGAAGTCACGGGCGAATTAAAATACTGGGGTGAGTGGTATATCGATACAACAAACGTTGACGGCTTTCGCTTCGATGCCGTCAAACACGTATCAGCAAAATTTTTCCAAGAATGGTTGGAACACGTCCGCCACTATGCCCAACGCGACCTATTTGCCGTCGGCGAATATTGGTCTTACGAAGTGGAAGCTTTGCACTACTTCATCGAAGCAACGGAGGGTAAAGTCTCCTTATTTGACGCGCCCCTCCACTACAACTTCCACGCTGCTAGCAAAGCCGGCAATAGCTACGATTTGCGAACAATTTTTGATAACACTCTCGTCCAACAGCAACCCGCCCTCGCCGTTACCTTGGTTGACAACCATGATTCCCAACCCTTACAATCCCTAGAATCAGTTGTCGAGCCTTGGTTTAAACCCCTTGCCTACGCTTTAATCCTGCTGCGGCGCGAAGGATATCCGTGCATTTTTTACCCGGATTATTACGGCGCTAACTATAAGGATAAAGCAAATGATGGCAATGAATACGAGATTTGGTTAGACCAACATCAGTTTATGGTAGATAAATTCTTGTTAGCGCGCCAAACTTATTCCTACGGCAATCAGTACGATTATTTCGACCACCCCAACACTATTGGCTGGACGCGACTTGGAAATGAAGAACATCCAGGCGGCATGGCTGTGGTACTCAGTAACGGAGGCGATGGCACTAAGTTTATGGAAGTCGGACAGCCGAATCGAACTTATATTGACATCACCGAACACATCCAAGAACCCATCACCACGAATGAGGATGGTTGGGCTGATTTTAGGTGTAACGCCGGTTCAGTCTCTGTCTGGGTTCCGCAGCCGTAAGGACTGTGTTAACAGCAAAAAGTAAAAAGGAAGATATGTTTTTACTTTTTGCTTTCATATTTTTGATAACTCAAATCTATCTATAGTTAGGACTAAAGCTCTCTCTTTAGTCCTATTTTTAGAATGTGCGATCGTGTATTATAATGTGATTTTACATAAAAAATAATTATGAAACTTTCACAAAAAGTTGCCGTTATTACTGGCGGAGGGTCGGGAATTGGTCGTGCAGCAGCAATTTTAATGGCTAAGGAAGGCGCAAAAGTTGCTGTTATCAATCGCACTTTAGAAACCGGGCAAGAAACCGTCCGCCAGTTGGTCGAGGAAGGAGGCTGCGGGCTAGCTATTGCAGCAGATGTGGCCGATTATATGCAAATGCAACAGGCCTTTCAAACCATTTTTGATGAATATCAAAGAATTGATATTGTGTTGGCAAATGCGGGTATTAACGGTGTATGGTCGCCGATAGAAGAGATAGAACCTGAAGAGTGGGACAAGACAATTAATACCAACCTCAGAGGAACATTTTTGACTGTTAAGTATGCTGTTCCTTATCTGAAAAAACAAGGAGGTTCCATCGTCATTACATCGTCCATTAATGGCACCAGAAGTTTCAAGAAAGTTGGCGCCACAGCTTACGCTTCCAGTAAAGCGGCCCAAGTAGCTTTAGCGAAAATGCTGGCGCTAGAACTTGCTCCCAGCCAAATCAGAGTCAATGTTATATGTCCGGGCGCGGTGGAGACTTCCATTGAGGAAAGCACGGTTAAGCGCCATCTTGATGACATTCCACTCGAGCCTGATTCCCTTCAAGACCTGATTCCTTTGACGGATAATACCCCCGGTTCTAGCGAACAAATCGCCCAATTAGTTTTATTTTTAGTATCCGATGCGTCCAGCTTTATCACAGGTACTGAAGTCTGGATTGATGGTGGCGGTTCTTTGATTTAAAATCTCTATAGCAGCAATTTAAAGAATGTTGCTACCAATTACCCATTACCCATAATTAATGACTGAATATCAAGCAATTTGGTCACAAGCCCCCGGATTTATCAGTAGGCTCAATTCTTCAATCTAAAATCTAAAATCTAAAATCTAAAATCGATTGACTCTCCATTGTTTGACAGCAGTTTGCAATGTCTGCAGCAGCCACTTATCGTACTGAGGATAAACAGGCAAACGCTTTACGAGTTGCCATCCCGATGCTGCTAAAATTTCTGTTAAAGTTTGGTGTTGCAGGTGAGGATAATCGGGATTAACTTCATCCCGCGGCCCAATTCCTCCTAAATCTCTAGCACCTGCTTCTAAACAAGCCAGCAATATGTCTGGCTGTGCAACTAAATTTGGGGGAATTTGCAGCCTGATTTCAGATGGTAAAATGCTGCGGGCGATCGCAATTACTTCGGGCATTTTTGTAGCATCAAAAACTTCACCGTCCCAACTTTGCTGATTTCCCGGACTGTGTGGCTGGAGGATAACTTCTTGAATGTGATTGTAACGCGAATGAATCCGGGCGATCGCCTCCAGCGTCTCAATCCAATCTGCCTCACTTTCCCCAATTCCCAGCAGCAAACCAGTTGTAAACGGAATCTTCAATTCCCCAGCCCATTCTAACTGTTGCAGCCGCAGCGCCGGAACTTTACTCGGTGCGTGTCGGTGAACAGTTTGTAACAAATGTGGCGCAAGCTGTTCTAGCATCAGCCCCATCGATACATTCACCTTTTTTAACTGTGCCATCTCCTCAAAGCTGAGCGGCCCCACATTAGTATGCGGCAAAAACCCCATAGCTAGTGCCAGTTCGCACAAATCGTAAATCCGCTGCAACCAAGCTTTTCGCCGTTGACTGTGAGGATGTACCTCGCCGCTGAGGATCAGAATTTCAATTACACCTTGAGTTTGCAGCAGCAAAAGCTGTTTTTCGGCTTCTGCGAGTGTCAGCCAAGGACTTTGCAGCGGTTCTGCCCGAAAATTGCAATAGGTGCAGCGGTTAAAACACTCGTAAGTGGGAACCAGAGTATAAGCAGGGCTGTAGGTGACGGTGCGGGACATTCCTTGGGACTTTTATCGATCGGACTTACGCAACAACATATATCTGTGCAGTGCGAGTTTTGCGGTTGGCGATCGCAACCCTTCATCTATCTTAACACTGACGCAAGCCCGGAATCTCGTTGCCCAGGTAGATTATGAGTATTTTTCATTTGTGGGCGATCGTCCACGAATTCCGCCTTCTGCTTTTAAACTCCCTATACAGTAAGCTTTTGGGCTTATGATAACTATAACTTATAATGGATATAAGAAAAACTGTGCTTAAAAGTCCTTTACAAACGGAAATAAAAGCTTTATGTTTATTTACATGGCGGAACACAAAGCCGTCACGAACATTGAAAACAAAATAAAGCAATCATAAACAAATGACAACAACCTTACAGCAGCGCGAAAGCGCCAATGTCTGGGAACGCTTTTGTGA